>JBOICD010000127.1:0-8700 GCA_050739855.1 Pseudomonas sp. | reverse complement strand
ACCTGGATGTGGAGCGCCCGGGACTGCCGAAAAGCGGTGGCTACGTGAGCCCCTTTGGCGAGATGGTCGCCAACGACATCCTGCCCAAATCCGCAGCACAGCGCTGAGGACCTGGCCATGAGTCGTGCATCCACTCCCTGGCCGCAGCGCCTGGCGCCCTGGGCGCTGCCGCTGTTGCTGTTGGCGGTCTGGCAATTGGCAGTCAGCGTCGGCTGGCTGTCGACGCGCATCCTGCCGGCACCGAGTGCCGTATTCAGCGCCGGTGTCGAACTGGTGCGCAGCGGCGAAATCTGGACCCACCTGGCGATCAGTGGCTGGCGCGCCGCGCTGGGCTTTCTGATCGGTGGCGCAATCGGCCTGGCCCTGGGCTTTATCACCGGTCTGTCGAAATGGGGCGAACGCCTGCTCGACAGCTCGGTGCAGATGATCCGCAACGTCCCGCACCTGGCGCTGATCCCGCTGGTGATTCTGTGGTTCGGCATCGATGAGTCGGCGAAGATTTTCCTGGTGGCCCTGGGCACCCTGTTCCCGATTTACCTCAATACCTACCACGGCATCCGCAACGTCGATCCAGCGCTGGTGGAAATGGCGCGCAGTTATGGTCTGTCCGGTTTCGAACTGTTTCGCCAGGTGATTCTGCCCGGTGCCTTGCCCTCGATCCTGGTCGGTGTGCGCTTCGCCCTGGGCTTCATGTGGCTGACCCTGATCGTTGCCGAAACCATTTCAGCCAACGCCGGCATCGGCTACCTGGCGATGAATGCCCGTGAGTTCCTGCAGACCGACGTGGTGGTGCTGGCGATTGTTCTGTATGCCGTGCTCGGCAAGCTTGCCGACCTGGCGGCGCGCGGCCTTGAGCGGGTCTGGCTGCGCTGGCACCCGGCCTATCAACCGACCCGGGGAGAGGGCGCATGACCATCCTCAAAGAACCACCCGCACGGCTATTGCGCGGCATACCGCTGGCGGCGCACAACCTGCAGAAAACCTTTGGCCAGCGCCAGGTACTGCGTGACATCGACCTGCATATTCCTGCCGGACAGTTTGTGGCCATCGTCGGGCGTAGCGGTTGCGGCAAGAGCACCCTGTTGCGCTTGCTCGCGGGGCTCGACCAGCCCAGCGGCGGCGAGCTGCTGGCAGGTTCGGCGCCATTGAGCGAGGCACGCGAAGACACCCGGCTGATGTTCCAGGAAGCGCGGCTGTTGCCGTGGAAAAAGGTGATCGACAACGTCGGCCTGGGTTTGTCCGGCAACTGGCGAGCACAGGCGTTGCAAGCCCTGGAGGCAGTCGGTCTGGCCGAACGTGCCAACGAGTGGCCGGCGGCGCTGTCGGGCGGGCAAAAGCAGCGTGTGGCCCTGGCCCGTGCCTTGATCCACCAGCCGCGTCTGTTGTTGCTCGATGAACCGTTGGGCGCGCTGGATGCCCTGACCCGTATCGAGATGCAGCAATTGATCGAACGGCTCTGGCGCCAGCACGGCTTCACCGTCTTGCTGGTGACCCACGATGTCAGCGAAGCGGTTGCAGTCGCAGACCGGGTGATCCTCATCGAAGACGGTGAAGTGGGCCTGGACCTGATCGTCGACCTGCCGCGCCCTCGTGTGCGGGGTTCCCATCGCCTGGCGGCGCTGGAAACCGAAGTTCTCAACCGTGTTCTCTCGGTGCCGGGTGCACTGCCTGAGCCGGAACCCGTAGCACCTTTGCCAACGCAGCTGCGTTGGGCTCATTGACCTGAAGGAAGCAAGCAGATGACCATCAAAGCGATCAACGTACGTAACCAGTTCAAAGGCACCGTGAAGGAAATCCTCGAAGGCCCGGTGCTCTCGGAAATCGACGTGCAGACGGCGTCGGGCATCGTCACCTCGGTGATCACCACCCGTTCGGTGCGCGAGCTGGAGCTGACCATCGGCAGTGAAGTGATTGCCTTCGTCAAATCCACCGAAGTGTCTATCGCCAAGCTGTAATGACCGACGCCCGGGCCATGCGCTGGTCCGGGCGTGATCATTTCATTCAGGCCTGGTTCGGGCGCAGGCCACTGAACAGTGCGGTGGCCTGGCTCTCCGTGATGGCGCCTCGCCATACCCCGCTGCCTTGGTTCACCTCGCTTGCCAGCTTGAGATGGCCCGCCTCCAGACGGGCGAAGCCTTTGCCTGGCTGGTTCTTGAAGTGAAAGTGGGCGTACCAGAGAGGGGCTTGGGTGGACTTGTCGTCTATGCGGTATTCCTCCAGGTACTCGATGGGCCTGCCCTGCTTGTTCTTGGCCGGTTCCAGTGTCCGCGACCAATGAATACTCACCTCTTTCTGCTCATGCAGGTATTGCAGATGACTGATGTTGGGCTGTTGGTGGGTCTTTATCTGCTCGACGCGCAGTTGCCTACCGAAACTGTTCAACTCATCGGCTGCCTGCTCGAGGCGTTGCACCAGCGCTCGCAGTTCATCAGTGAGGTCGTCTCCTGCTTTGCGGACGATGTCCTGCGCCAGATCCCTTAGCGTGGAGGTATAGCCATGCGCCAGGTCCTGCAGGTCGGCCGGCAGCATATTCAGACCCTTGTACTGCAGCAGTTTGCTTTGCTGGGCGGGAACATCCGCCAGTCGTTTGTTCGCTGTGACCACCAGTGACTGGAGCGTGCCAGAAGGGACAGTGGGTGCTGTGGGGGCGGGTTGCCATTTTCCGTCCGGGGCGCGGGTAAAGGTGGCGTGCGCCTCGCTGCTCACGGTGCGGCTGACGACCATTGTAGGCTGACCATTCACGGTGACCTCACGACCGATCAGCAGTTGCTGGTCGACTGTTTCAAACAGGCGCGGTTTGCTGGGGCCACGGTTGCTGGCAGGTTTCTTGACCGGCGCGGTGGCAGAAAGCGCGCCGTCGACCTCGCTGATCAAGCTGGCTAGTTCTTGACGCATCTGCCGGGTTGTCTCGCTTGTAATAAAGTCAGGAAAGATGTCCCGCCAACTGAGCATATGGTTGGAGAAGCGCTGATAGCGTTGCTTGAGCTGCTGCAGGAAACGGTGTGTCTCGGTGCGGCTCAGGCCGGCGGCGGCGAGATCGCCGTGGCTGAACAAGGCACTGCGCAGTTCAAGGATCTCCCGGTTCACCCTGCGCAGCATCAGCAGGAAGTCATAACTGTATGCGCTTGGTGGTTGAAAGATGCTTGCAGCCAGGGAAGATAACCGAACCACCCGGTAACCGTGAGGGTCCAGCGGCATGTTGAGGGCCGCGATGTCCTGGTCATAGATGGTCAGGTTGTTCCCGTGTAACCGATTGCGCAGATGGCTCAAGCGGCGAAACTCTGCCTCGAGTCGTTCCAGGGCAATGGCCAGTTCCTGGTGAGTGCTTTGTAGTGTCCTGATATGGTCCAACGGGTTGATCGTGGCGCCATCGAGCGCTTGGTTGAGCCGAGCCAATTCACGGAAGCAATCACTTACCTGTGCTTGGCGTTGTCGAATCAACTTCGGGTGCTGCCTGCCAAGATTGATGCCCAGATCGTTGGACATGGTTCGGTATTTTGCAGGGAGTATGTGTGACCGGATCGAATGTAGGCGGTCCAGACTTTGCTCATGAAAGTTAACGAACTCATGAAGTTGATCTGCTGCTTCCTGCAATGCTCGTTTGATGGTCGCGGGATCGGCGGGTGTGCCCTCCGGACCGTTTGGGCCAAGGCCTCGCGCCCTGTTCAGTGCACTGGTTTTCGCCGTCAGCCGGGCTTGCTGGGCCAGACGACCGCTGTCAATGCTACGCACCACATCCACGGGCGACTCCAGCGCGGGCTGGCGCCCCAGATAGCCGCGCAAGGTCTGCCAGCCGCGGTTGTACAGGGTGCCCAGATAAGCGCCGCCGCCTGCCAGGCCATTGTCGATGATCCGGCCGCTCAGGCCACCATGGGTTTGCCAAAGGCCCGCTTCGTTGAGCTTCACAGGTTGCTTGTAGGTCCGCGAAGCGGTGCCTTTGAGTCGCCAGGTACGGTAGGTCTGGTCCCATTCGACCTGGTAGTAGTGTCCCTGGCGGGCGATGTAGTCAGTGCCGTTCCCAGCATGCTGATAAACCCCCGTGCCATAGTCTGCCGGGTGATCCAGCCAGCGCCCTGAAGGTGCTTCGGACGCATAGCCAATGAACGGTTCCGGGTGCTTGCGGCGTGTCACTGTGGTGCGCGGGATGCCTGTCGAGGGTTGCTGCTGGCGGGCGCTGGTGCGTGCCACGGCATTGCCGTTGGCGGCGAGTGAACCGGGTGACAGGTCGAGGAGGGCGTCTACCAATGACTGGAAGACACTGTTCAGGTGTTCTACACCTTCGCCGGAATCCCCCCGCAGGAAAGCCTCCACGCTCGCATTGGCAGCGTTCCAGCCGTCATAAAGGGCGATGGCGGTACCGACCAGGGGCACCAGGCCCATGGCCATTCTGATGTAGTCGTACACACGGCCATGGCGGATGGCTTCTTGTTCAAGAAACAGATCGCGCTGGCTGCGGGAGGAGGCGCGATTGTCGAGAATCAGCCGCCCCATCTGCAGGTTGGCCTGAAACTGGGCCAAAGGTTCCTGGTGCAATGGACCGAGGCCGATGAAACCGGAGAACTTCTGCAGCACGGCAGCGCTGATGTAACTGAGGTGCTCGCTGGCGTCGCCTTCCAGTGGCCGACTGGCGAGGTAACTGCGCATTTCCTCGGTAACGGCCAAGTCTTCCAAGGCCCGGCACGCCTCCTCAGCGCTGCTGTGCTGGCTAATGACCTTGCCGTTGGGCGCATCGGGAAGCAGCAGGAGGGTAGGACCGTTCGCAGCCTGCAGAACGAAAACGCCGGACAGGTCGACCCTGTTGCTCGAACCGTCCGCCGCGACGCCGGGCATCAGTTCCAGCGTGCGGTAACTGACGGTCCTGGCTTGGGTGCCATCCCGTTGTTCGCGGCAGAAACGGTCGAACAACTGCTGACCCTCCTGGTCCAGGTCAACCGACCTGCTCAGGTTGATGATCGACAACTGGTGCTCAAACGGTGCGCGCAGGGTCTCCTGCCGCAACTGCGCTTGCCATGCCGACTCATCCGTCAGTCCCTTGAAGGCGTCGAGTATCTGCCGTTCGTAAGCCCCGGCCAGGTCCAGATCTTTCACCAGGTTGGCGACGAAGCTGAGATTGAGCTGCTCACGCATGTCAGCAGGCGCGGTGGCATCGAACAGGATCCGGGCGTTGCCCAGGCGTAAGGTCAGATCATCATCCAGCGCCCACAACAGGAATTTTTCCAGGGGGACATTGCTGCGCTCCTGGCTGAACACCACGACTACCTTGAAGGCGTTGGCCACGCCGGACTCCGGAAGAGGGACCCGTTGCCTGGTGGTGCGGTCTGCGATGTCGAGGGTGATGGCAGGCAACGTCGCCACGCTGAAAGACTGGCGTAAACGCTCATGCAGCTTGTTGCGGGCAAACAGGCCGCGCTCAGGCAGGTCCCGCGCCAGGCGCCGATGGGCAAGCAGCATGCACGCGCGAAGCGCCTCGAGTTCTGTGGCCAATGCCGCTCGCTGGGTAGCGTCCAGGTGGGCCAGCGCTTGCAGGTGCGTGTGGATGTGGGCAGTGCGGTTCCTTTCCGCGAGCCGTTCGAACGCCTGAATCCTCGCCATGTTGGCACTCATGCCCAGCTTCTGGCGCACCGTGTCCAGTGCCGAAGAGGGCGTGCTGGTAAATAGCGCCAGCTGTGTCTGGGTCAGGTAATCGAAGACATGTGTGGTGATCGGTGCCAGGACGATAGAGGGCACCTCGGCCGACTCGTCCAGGTGTTTCAGCAGCTCTTCCGTGTCTTGTGGCCAAGCGCTTTCGAGCAGGGCTTCCGGCCAGGCACCATAGAGTGTCTTGAGCAGGGCAGCGGTCAGTTGGGTCTCATCGGTGAACACGCTCAGCCCGCCGGCATGACCCGATTTGTGCAGCAGCCATGCGCTGTCATCACTGGCTGCTGCACGAAGAACCAGGTAGCCCGTCAGCACCCAGGACCGTTGGCCCATGACCAACCTTAATGCATTCGCCACGACCGGACGTTGCAGGCTTGGTTCGGGCCTCTCGATGATGTGCTCGACCCACGCCAGGCGATTTGCCGTCAGGTCGCCGAGCAGATGCTGGAAGCGGGCCTCCAGTAACAATTCCTGGGAGAAGTGCTGGCTGAGCTGCTCGAAGCGACTGGTTTCGCCGTACGTCTGCCCCCAGGTTTCCGCATCCAGGGTATCGGGGAGTCCGGCCAGCAGCTTCTGCAGCGCGTCACCCTCCTTATCCAGCGCCGACTGGTGCTCCCGCAGTTGCGCCATCTTCGCCGATGTCGGTTCGACCGCACTGCCCAGATAGTCCGCCAGGAGCTGCTCTTGCCGTTCGATCCTTTGTTTGCGCCAGCCCAATGGCAGGCGCTCGTCGAGCGAGTCAAAGTGGACTTCCTCGGCTGCCAGCGATTCGTCTGCGCTGACCAGAAGGTCCAGCTGCTCCTTGAGCCTCTCGGGCAATGCCTCCTTCAATTGCAGGCCCCGCTTCGCTTCCCAGGCTTCGATTCGCGTCCAGTCCAGCGGATCGGTCACACTTTCCTGGGCCGCTTCCAGGAGGTACGTCCCGGTCAGGCGATTGTTGTCTTCGAGGACACTCTCCAGAAGACTGGCAAAGCCATCAGCGGACAGGTCCTCAACGGTGATAAACGTGCTATCGCTGTCGCTTTCGAGCGGCGTAGCCGGGTTTGCCCAGAGCCGTTGGCGATGCTCGTGCGACCAGCGCAGCAGTGCTGCTTGATCCTGGAACGAACGAATGGGATTGTTGGCATCGGGTCTATAGAGCAGCCACGGCGTGTCGTCGCTCCGGGGCTTGACCAGTAATGCTGTCGGACATAACTCGGCAGTGGCGCCCGGGGGGTTCCAGTGCAATTGGGCATACTGGCTGGTGCTGTCCAGCTGGCCGAGCTGCAACGCCTTTTCGTTGATACGGTCGAGTCCGTAATTGAGCGCTATCGTGCTGCGAAAATGCTCACCCAGGCGTTGTTCCGTATAGGCCCGGCGCGACACCGCATGGCCTGGCATGCGCGCATCCCAGTAGCTGGAACGGCTATCGGCCAGCAGCGGGACGAGCAGCGGATTGAGCGCCTGTAGCCAATCCCGGCCGCTCCAGGTTGCGTACCTCGAGTCGTCAGCCACCCCCCAGGTCGACCATTCGGCAAAGGGGTTGGCAAATACCGCGCTGGAGAGTACGCGAGCGGCGAAACTCAGCAGTGTCACCTGACTGTCGCCGGCATACAGGCCGCATGCGCCGGGATCGACGTGCAAGGTTTTGTGCAGGTGATTTCGCAATGTTGAGCGTAGTAGCGGGGCTTGGTTCAGTACGCTCTGCAGTGCCTCTACAGCTTGCCGACGCTGTTGCTCGGCCTTGAGCAGTGCGTTACCGCGCCCTGCGGTTATCCAGCCGTCGGTGGGGAGGGTCAGGGGCGTGATGTCGCCGATGTCGATGTAGGACGCATCATCGGCAGGAGAAAGGTTTTCCGTCATGGTCATGATCTCTTCTGAAGAGGGGCCGCTTGAAGCGGGCTCTCATTTCAGCGGTCAACTCATGAACACATGCGGTACATGTTGCTAGGTCAGGAAGTACTTCGTTTTGCTAGATAGGGCGGCAGGTACAGCCCCAGATACGCATCAAACACCCGCATCCCTTCCTCAGCCATACGCGGCGTAATCTGCCCATGCAGTTGCACCGAGCGGGCATAAACCCGATCCCCCAGCTCCATGGCCAGGGCAAACACATCGACATCATCGGGCAGCACCGGTAACTGGAAGTGCTGGGCGAACAGTTTGTGCATCAGGTCGCCCAGTTCGATGTCGTGCTGGCGGTCGGCCTGGGTAACTTCGCTCAGGCCATGCTGGGCGAGAATCAACTGACGGGCTGCGGCATCCTGGTTGTAGATGCCCAGCATGCGCTGTTCGACCAGGCGCGAGAGGTCGTGCCAGGTGTTCAGCGTGTTGGTTTCAATCGGCTCGGCCAGGCAGGCGCGGAACGCGCCATGCACATCGGCGGTCAGGGCCTCGAGCAAGGCCGGGACACTGGCGAAAAAGTGATACACCGAGGACGGCGGGATTTGCGCCCGCTCGGCGACACTGTAGATCGACAGGCTGGCCACGCCTTCGCTGGCCAGCAGGGTGCGCGCCGCCTCAAGGATCGAGTCGCTCCGCGCCTGGCTGGCGGCGCGGGGTTTGCGCGTGGAGGCAGTCCGGCTCATGTCAGTTACTGATCGCCAGGATGCTGGCCTGGTAAGCGCTGACGAACAGGTCGAAGTCGGCCTTGTCCTCTTCACGCTCAAGCCTGGCCTGGGCTTCCAGGGATTCGCGCGCTGCTGTTTCGAAGCGCTGCTGCTCGTCTGCCGGCAGGGCTTGGGCGCGGAAGAACTCGGCATGTGCCTGGCTCTGGCACAAGGCAAAGCGGCTGAAGCTTTGCTTGTGCTCGGTCATGCTCGCCAACACCTGGGCCGACGGGGTCAGGGACGGGTCGCTGACCTTGGCCTTCTGCAGCTCGAGGGCTTTGGCGTGTTCATCGCTGTCCAGGCTGCGGTCGAGCAGCGCGGCCAATGGCGCAATCTGCTCAAGCAGCTCATTGGCCCATTCCTTGAGCTCCACCGGCTTGCCGTGACGTTGCAGCACCAGGCCCGGGCGGCGACCTTCCTTGACCACACTGAGGAAGTTACCCGTGCAGTTGCCGCATTCCAGATAACCCAGCAA
>JBOICD010000126.1:0-8816 GCA_050739855.1 Pseudomonas sp. | reverse complement strand
CGCTCCCACAGTAGGAGCGGGCTTGCCCCGCGATAACGTAAATCAGCCGAGCTCGACGATCTCGTAGCTATGGGTGATTTCGACACCCGCCCGCCCGAGCATGATCGACGCCGAGCAATATTTTTCCGCCGACAACTCTACGGCGCGCTTCACTTGAGCGTCCTTGAGCCCGCGGCCTTTGACCACGAAGTTCAGGTGGATCTTGGTAAACACCTTGGGATCTTCGCCGGCGCGTTCGGCTTCAAGGAAGGCTTCGCAGCTTTCCACCGCCTGACGGGATTTTTTCAGGATGCTGACCACATCGAAATTGCTGCAGCCACCCAGGCCCAGCAAGAGCATTTCCATAGGCCGTACACCCAGGTTGCGCCCGCCGGCCTCGGGTGGGCCGTCCATGACCACGACATGGCCACTGCCCGACTCGCCGAGAAACATGGCTTCACCTGCCCACTGGATACGTGCCTTCATCATCCGGACTCTCTTGCTTGAAAAAAGGCTGCCAGCTTAGACCCAGAAGCGCTGGCGGAAAAGCTCAAGCATGCGAGTAAATCTGCCGATACAACAACAGGTGTCTGATAAGCTGACGCCAAATCACTGGCGCGCATCGCCAGACTACCTATAAAAGTGTACAAGCGTTGCCTCTTACCGGGATTCAGCCATGGTTGCCTCAGCTCTTTCAGCCAAGATCAAGAACATCGACAAGCTGCTCGCCCATTGCCAGCGGCGCCGCTTCGCGGCCAAGAGCAATATCATCTGTGCCGGGGATAAAGCCGATAGCCTGTCATTCATCGTCAAAGGCTCGGTGACGATCCTGATCGAGGATGACGATGGCCATGAGATGATCATTGCCTACCTCAACAGCGGTGATTTCTTTGGCGAGCTGGGCCTGTTCGAACCTGTCGGCCAGGAACAGCAGCGCAGCGCCTGGGTACGGGCAAAGAGTGAATGTGAAGTAGCGGAAATCAGCTATGAAAAATTCCGCGAACTGGCTCGTCAGGACCCTGACATTCTCTATGCCTTGGGCAGCCAGATGGCCCAGCGCCTGCGCAACACCACGCGCAAAGTCGGTGATCTGGCGTTTTTCGATGTCACCGGACGCGTTGCCCGCTGTTTGCTGGAGCTGTGCAAACAACCGGATGCGATGACCCACCCCGACGGCATGCAGATCAAGATCACCCGTCAGGAGATCGGTCGTATCGTCGGTTGTTCACGGGAGATGGTCGGCCGCGTTCTCAAGGATCTTGAGGAACGCAGCCTGGTACACGTCAAGGGCAAGACCATGGTGGTCTTCGGCACCCGCTAGTCGCGGGCGATGCCCTCGATCACTTCAGCGTAAGCCTGGCCAAGACGCTCGAGCAAAGGCGCCTCGGGCACCACCTCGTGCAGGGCGATATGGCTGGCGGCCAGGCAGCGCTGCTCAAGCTCGCAACATTCATTGAAGCGGTTGACCGCGGCCACCATCGACTCGCGCTCGTTATCCAGCAACAATGCGCCGTGCACCAGCACCACTGGACGCTTGCCGCCCAGCCCCTGGCGCCAACGCTGGGCCGTACCTACCAGTTTGCGGCCATTGAGATTGACGTTGTAGCGACCGTCACAGAACGCCCCTTCGATTTCGCCTACCGAGGCCAGCCCGCCCCATTCACGCAACACATCGCACAAAGGCAGGCACAGACGTTCGTAGGCATTTTCGATTCGGCCGTGATCACCTTCACTGCGGGGTGCCACATAGATCAGCGCGATATTGATCACCGCTGGCGATTGCGGCACCGGCTCGCCACCTGTTTCGCGCAACAACACCGGCCAACCAGCGATCGCAAGCTCGGCACAGGCAGCCTCGAAGCCCTCAAGACGACTCATGCGTCGCGGCATGACCAGAGCATGATCGGTCGGGCGCCAGAACAACAGGCCATAGTCCTTTTCGCCCTTGCACACTGCTGCCAGCAGATCCTGCTCGGCATGCAGTCCGGCCTCGACAGTCACATCCACTAATTGATCAGTCATCGCAATAACCTTGTAGATACAAAAAAGCCGGCAATGCCGGCTTCAGAGTCGAATCAGTCCAGTCCTGGCACCAGATTCTGCACCGTGCGCTCAGGGAAGAACAGACGCTGCAACTCCAGCCCTGGATGCTCGGCGCGCATGAAGGCTTCACCGACCAGGAACGAGTAGACCTCGTTGATTTCCATCAGCTCGACATCCGCGCGATTGAGAATACCGCTCTCGGTAATCGCCAAACGGTCGCGAGGGATGCGCGGCAGCAGGTCGAGGGTGGTTTCCAGGCTGACCTCGAAGGTATGCAGGTTGCGGTTGTTGACGCCGACCAGCGGGGTGTCGAGGGTTTTCAGCGCGCGCTCCAGCTCATCGCCGTCGTGCACTTCGACCAGCACATCGAGGCCGACGCTTTTCGCTGTGGCAGCCAGCTCGGCCATCTTCACATCATCCAGCGCCGAAACGATCAACAGCACACAGTCGGCGCCCAACGCGCGCGCTTCGACGATCTGATACGGATCGATCATGAAGTCCTTGCGGATCACCGGCAGCTTGCACGCCGCACGGGCTTGCTGCAGGTAGACATCGGTACCCTGGAAATAGTCGACGTCAGTGAGCACCGACAGACAGGTCGCGCCACCTCTTTCGTAGCTGACGGCGATTTCGGCCGGCACGAAATTTTCGCGGATCACACCCTTGCTCGGCGAAGCCTTCTTGATCTCGGCGATGACTGCAGGCTGCTTACGCTTGGCCTGTTCGATCAGCGCTTTGGCAAACCCGCGTGGCGCATCGGCGGCTGCAGCCAGGCGCTCAAGCTCGGCGAGGCTGACCCGGGCGCTGCGCTCGGCGACTTCCTGGACCTTGCGTGCGAGAATGTTTTCCAGAACCGTCGGTACACTCATCCTTCATTCTCCAGCTTGAATACGGCGGTGAAAGCGCCCAGCTCTTCGAGTTTTTCCCGGGCAAGGCCGGTGTGCAGTGCGTCGTGGGCAAGCTCGACACCTTGCTTGAGGCTCATTGCGTGGTCAGCGGCATACAGTGCGGCACCGGCATTGAGCACGATCATTTCCGCAGCCTTCTGGCCATTCTCGGTCTTGCGCCGCCCCAAGGCATCGCGAATCAATTCCAGCGATTTTTCCGGACTCTCGACCGCCAGGCCATGCAGGCTCTGGCTCTTCATGCCGAGGTCTTCGGGCTCGACCCAGTACTCGGTGATCTGGTCATTCTTGAGCTCGGCAACGAAAGTCGGTGCGGCCAGGCTGAACTCGTCCAGACCGTCCTTGGAGTGCACCACCAGCACATGCTTGCTACCCAGACGCTGCAGCACTTCGGCCAACGGCCGGCACAGGGCCTGGGTGAACACACCGACCACCTGGTGCTTCACACCGGCCGGATTCGTAAGCGGGCCAAGCATGTTGAACAAGGTGCGCAAGCCCAGGTCACGACGTGGGCCGGCGGCAAACTTCATCGCCTTGTGGTGGGTCTGGGCAAACATGAAGCCGATGCCGACGCTGTCGATGCAACGGGCAACCTGCACGGGCGTCAGGTTCAGGTAGATGCCGGCAGCTTCGAGCAGGTCGGCGCTGCCGCTCTTGCCCGAGACGGCACGGTTACCGTGTTTGGCCACGGTGCAACCGGCGGCGGCTACAACGAAAGCCGAAGCGGTGGAGACGTTGAAGATGTTTGCGCCATCACCGCCGGTGCCGACCACATCGACCACTTGATCCAGGGTGTTGAGTTCGACCTTGTCGGCCAGCTCGCGCATCACCGAGACCGCGCCGACGATTTCGTCGATGCTTTCGCTCTTCATGCGCATGCCCATCATGAAGGCACCGATCTGCGCCTCACTGCACTGGCCGGTCATGATCTCGCGCATCACATCGCGCATTTCTTCGGTGCTCAGGTCCAGGTGGCCGACGATGCGGCTGAGCGCGCTCTTGATATCCATGATCGATCCTTAGCGGCGGCCGCCGGTCTGTTTGAGGAAGTTGGCGAACAGCTCGTGGCCCTGCTCGGTGAGGATCGACTCGGGGTGGAACTGCACCCCTTCTATATTCAGGGTCTTGTGCCGCAGGCCCATGATCTCGTCGACCGAACCGTCTTCAAGGGCAGTCCAGGCGGTTACTTCCAGGCACTCGGGCAAGGTTTCACGCTTGACCACCAGCGAGTGGTAACGGGTCACTGTCAACGGGTTGTTCAGGCCGGTAAATACGCCCAGATCCTTGTGGAAAACCGGGCTGGTCTTGCCATGCATTACCTGGCGGGCCCGCACGACATCGCCGCCAAAGGCCTGGCCAATAGACTGGTGACCCAGACAGACGCCGAGAATCGGCAGCTTGCCGGCAAAGTGCAGGATAGCTTCGATGGAAACGCCGGCCTCGGTCGGGGTGCACGGGCCGGGGGAGACCACGATGCGCTCGGGGTTCAAGGCTTCGATCTGGGCGATGGTCAGTTCGTCGTTGCGAATGACTTTGACCTCCGCACCCAGTTCGCCGAGGTACTGCACGACGTTGTAGGTGAAGGAGTCGTAATTGTCGATCATCAGTAACATCTGGGTTCAACCTCTTGCATCTACTGACTTTAATGACATGCCTTGCGCGCGAGTGACATACGCGGCCCGCTCTGTGTGCGACGGTAGTTTCCGAATGCAGTGACAGTGACAGCGGATTGAAAAAGGCAAAGCGATACTGGGCCGGAAAAACCGGCAGGAGATAAAGTCAGGCGCGCCAACGCCAACGGGCGTGGGCCTTGATAACGCGCATCAAGAGTTTGCTGACGATCAACACGGGGTAGGTCTCGTTCATACGTTCCCGCACAGTAGCTTACCGCGGCGGCGCACGCAATATGGCTGGAAGCATGGAGAAACGAATGGCGGGGTAAACAATACCCCCTGATTTGCTAAGGTCGCTCGGGCGGATTCTATAAAAACAATGAAAAGGGACCTCTACGATGCAAAAACCTCCATTTTTCCGCTCATTACTCGGCACGTTACTGCTGGCCAGCAGCCAGGCATTTGCCGCGCCTTCACCCTATTCGACGCTGATCGTATTTGGTGACAGCCTCAGTGATGCCGGGCAATTCCCGGACCCCAGCGACCCAAGCGGCAGCGGTCTGCGCTTCACCAACCGCGACGCAAATGGCCAGTACGCTGCGGTATCGCCCATGCGGCTAGGGGCACAACTGGGTATCGCGCCGAGCGAACTGGGCGCCTCCACCTCCCCGGTGAATGCCGCCCTGGGCCGACCCGACGGCAACAACTGGGCAGTGGGCGGCTACCGTACCGACCAGATCTACGAGTCAATCACCGGTAGCTCATTGATCATCATCCCCCCGGGTAACCCCGGTGCCGGCACCGTTTTGCGCGAGCGCCCCGGTTATCTTGCCGGGGGCCTGCGAGCTGACCCGAACGCGCTCTACTACCTGACCGGTGGCGGCAACGACTTCCTTCAGGGGCTGGTCACGTCCCCGGCTGGCGCCGCAGCCGCAGCCGACCGCCTGGCCGCCAGCGCCCACGCGCTGCAACAGGGGGGAGCACGCTACATCATGGTCTGGCTGTTGCCCGACCTGGGCCTGACGCCAGCATTCAGCGGTACTGCACAGCAGGGGCCGCTGTCACAGTTGAGCAATGTCTTCAATCAAGAGCTGGTGCGGCAACTGGGGCAGATCGATGCGCAGATCATTCCGTTGAACGTGCCCCTGCTGCTTCAGGAAAGCGTCAACGCCCCACAACAGTTCGGCCTTGCCGTCGGCCAGAACCTGGTCGGCACCTGTTACAGCGGCAATGGTTGCCTGGAAAACCCGCTGTACGGAATCAACAGCGCCACACCTGATCCGGACAAGCTGCTGTTCAACGACTCGGTCCACCCCACCAGCACCGGACAGAAGCTGATTGCCGACTACGGTTACTCCCTGCTCGCCGCCCCTTGGGAACTGACGCTACTGCCGGAAATGGCCCACGCCAGCCTGCGTGCGCATCAGGACGAACTGCGCAATCAATGGCAAAGCGAGTGGCAAGGTGTCGGCCAGTGGCAAGCCATCGTTGCCGCAAGCGGACAGAAGCTGGATATCGATGGCCAGCGCAGTTCAGCCAGCGCCGATGGCCATGGCTACAACCTGACCCTCGGTGGCAGTTACCGCCTTGACGGGGCTTGGCGCATCGGCCTGGCCGCGGGGGTCTATCAGCAGAAGCTCAAAGCCGGCGCCCACGACTCCGAGTACAAGCTCGACAGTTATCTGGCTAGCGCATTCGCCCAGTTCCAGCGCAACCAGTGGTGGGCCGATGCCGCATTGAGCGTGGGGCACCTGGACTATGGTGACCTGAAGCGTACGTTCGCCCTGGGGATCAACGAGCGCAGTGAAAAAGGTGAAACCGACGGCGAAGTCTGGGCCTTTGCCGCGCGCCTGGGCTACGACCTGGCTCAGGCGGACAGCGACTGGCACCTGTCACCCTTTATCAGTGCCGATTATGCCCGCGTGAAAGTCGATGGTTACTCGGAAAAAGGCGCCCGCGCCACGGCACTGAGCTTCAATGATCAGGAACGCGAATCACGCCGTCTGGGCGTTGGTCTGCTGGGCAAATACCGGATTGCGCCGGCCACCCAACTGTTTGCCGAAGTCGCCCATGAGCATGAGTTCGAGGATGACCAACAGGACCTGACCCTGCATCTGAACAGCGTGCCTGGCAACGACTTCACCCTCACCGGCTACACCCCGCAGAGCAACATGGACCGCGCCAGCCTGGGAGTGACACATCAGTTGGCACCGCAACTGGCACTGCGCGCCGGATACAACTGGCGCAAGAGTGACGAACTGACCCAGCAAGGGATCAACCTGGCCCTGAGTCTGGACTTCTAACGGCATAAAAAACGGCGCTCATCTGGAGCGCCGTTTTTTCAACTTCAGCTGCGGGGCGTTTGTTCCGCCAGCGCTACCGCCCGGAACATCGCCCGGCGTTTGTTGATGGTCTCTTCCCATTCCAGCGCAGGCACCGAGTCGGCGACGATACCGCCGCCGGCCTGTACATGCAGCTCGCCATCCTTGATGACCGCTGTGCGGATCGCGATGGCAGTGTCCATGTTGCCGTTCCAGGCAAAGTAGCCGACTGCACCACCGTAGACCCCGCGCTTGACCGGCTCAAGTTCATCGATGATTTCCATCGCGCGGATCTTCGGTGCCCCGGACAAGGTCCCGGCGGGCAGGATGGCGCGCAACGCATCCATCGCGCTGAGGCCTTCTTTCAGTTCACCGGTGACGTTGGAAACGATGTGCATGACGTTGGAGTAACGTTCGATCACCATCTTCTCGGTGACCTTGACCGTACCGGTTGCCGACACCCGGCCGGCGTCGTTGCGGCCCAGGTCGATGAGCATCAGGTGCTCGGCGATTTCCTTGTCATCGGACAGCAGATCTTCTTCCAGCGCGCGATCCGCCTCTTCGGTGGCCCCGCGTGGACGCGTACCGGCGATCGGGCGCACAGTGACCAGATTGTCTTCGACCCGTACCAGCACTTC
Source organism: Pseudomonas sp. (assembly GCA_050739855.1). GTDB lineage: Bacteria > Pseudomonadota > Gammaproteobacteria > Pseudomonadales > Pseudomonadaceae > Aquipseudomonas. The sequence goes on along the minus strand of JBOICD010000126.1, from coordinate 1,317 downwards.
CGGCGAGCTGCCCACTACGTGGAAGTCACCGAAATTGAAGAAATACATGTACGGCGTCGGGTTAAAGCAACGCAGCGCCCGGTACAGATCGATAGGCGCAGCCTTGAAGTCGATCGACATACGCTGCGACGGCACCACTTGCATGCAGTCGCCGGCCAGGATGTATTCCTTGATGGTATCGACCGCGCGTTCGTAATCGCTCTGGGTGAAGCTGGAACGGAAGGTCGGCTCGGCGGCTTGCGGGCCACCGAGTTCCAGGCCGCGACGCGGGGTAATCGGCTGGCGCAGTTGTTCAAGCAGGCCTTCCAGACGTGCCAGGCCGTTTTCGTAGGCCTGTTCCTGGGCCGGATCGACCAGCACGATGGCGTGCATCTTGCCCGCCAGGTTATCGAACACCACCACGGCGTCGGACACCATCAGCAGGATATCCGGCACGCCCAGCGGATCAGGGTTCGGGCACTTGCCCAGACGCTTTTCGACATAGCGCACGCAGTCATAACCGAAGTAGCCCACCAGGCCGCCATTGAAGCGCGGTAGACCGGCGATGGTCGGGACGTTGAAGCGCTCTTTGAAGGACTCGACGAAGGTCAGCGGATCTTCCACGTCGTGACGTTCGATTTCGACGTCGTCATGGGTGATTCGTACCTGATGGTCATGCACTCGCAGCACGGTGCGGCACGGCAGACCAATGATCGAGTAACGCCCCCACTTCTCGCCGCCCTGCACAGACTCAAGCAGGTAGGAGTTGGGTTGATCGGCCAGTTTCAGGTAGATCGACAACGGCGTGTCGAAGTCAGCCAGCGTCTCGCAGGCCAAGGGAATACGGTTGTAGCCGGCAGCGGCCAGGCGCAGGAATTCTTCGCGGGTCATGATAGCCTCGTGGCAAGCAGCAAATGGTCATACAGGCAAACGGGCCGGCAACGGCCGGCAGAGAACAGTCAGGCGCGCCAACGCCAACGGGCCAGGGCCTTGATGACTTTCATCCAGAGTTTGCCGGTAACCGCCACGATGGAATCTCGATCTTTGGGGGAATGAACGTCAGCCAACGTTATCCCAGTGGCCGCATCTAAGCAACCGGGCAACAGCGCACGCAGGTCATCAATGACCAGGCACGGCCCTTCTTCGCTGATCGGCCGTCCGTGATTGTAGCCATAGCTCAAGCCCACGCACTTGACCCCGGCTGCTTTGGCCGCCAGCACGTCGCTGCGCGAATCGCCGACGAACAACGCAGCTTCTGCCGAGACGTTGGCCATTTTCATGACGAACAGCAATGCTGCCGGATCGGGCTTCTTCTGCGGCAGGGTGTCGCCACCGATG
>JBOICD010000125.1:0-8817 GCA_050739855.1 Pseudomonas sp. | reverse complement strand
GCATCACACAGTCGGTGTAGCCGCTGGCGTAGCCTGTCGCAGTGGCGCACCAGCTCGGGCGCGAAGCGGCCGCAAGATTTTCGATCCCTACGGAAAACAAAACACCCCGCCGAAGCGGGGTGTCTGTTGCAGCAAGATCGATCAGCCGATCAGTTGCAGTCCGGCATGCTGGACCATGTCCAGCAACGGCTGCGGGTACACACCCAGCACAAAGGCCAGGATTGCGATGGCCAGCAGCATGACGCCGCCGGTGCGCTGTTCCCAGTTCAGCGGAGCATCGTGACGACGCAGGTTCGGCTCCATCAGGTACAGGGTGACCATCACACGCAGGTAGTAGAACACGCCGATGGCACTACCGATCACCAGGGCACCGACCAACCACCACAGCTGCGACTCGACGCCGGTAGCGATGATGTAGAACTTGCCGATGAAGCCTGCGGTCAGCGGGATACCGGCCAGCGACAGCATCATCACGGTCAGTACCGCGGTCAGGTACGGACGGCGCCAGAACAGGCCGCGGTACTCGTACAGAGCGTCTGCGTCACGGCCGTTGTACGGCGACGACATCAGGGTGATCACACCGAAAGCGCCCAGGCTGGTGATCACGTAGGTGACCAGGTACACGCCAATGGCTTCAACGGCCAGACCCTTGCTCGCCACCAGGGCGATCAGCAGGTAACCGAAGTGAGCGATCGACGAGTAACCGAGCAGACGCTTGAGGTTGCTCTGGGTCAGTGCCAGCAGGTTACCGATCAGGATCGAAGCAACGGCAATCACCGACAGCACGGTGGTCAGCACGCCGCTGCTGGCAGCCGGAGAGAGCATGAACAGGCGCACGACAACGGCGAACACCGCGACCTTGCTGGCGGTGGCCAGGAAGGCGGCGACCGGTGCCGGAGCACCTTCGTAGACGTCCGGGGTCCACAGGTGGAAAGGTACCAGCGACAGTTTGAACGCCAGACCGACCAGCATCATGCCCAGGCCCAGCTGAGCCAGCAGGCTTGGCATGTTGGTGGCTGCCAGGGCCTTGCCGATACCGTCGAAGCTCAGGCTGCCAGCGTCGGCGTACAGCAGCGCCATACCGAACAGCAGGAAGGCGGAGCCGGCGGCCGACAGCACCATGTACTTGATGCCGGCTTCCAGCGAACGCTTGTTGAAGAAGGCATAGGCGACCAGGCCGTAGACCGGTACCGAGAGCAGCTCCAGGCCAATGAACAGCCCGGCCAGGTGTTGCGCGCAGACCAGCACCAGGCCACCCAGGGCAGCCATCAGGATCAGCAGGTACAGTTCTTCACGATTGCCCGGGTAGCCTTTGCCGCCGTCACCGAGATAAGCATGGGCGAGGGTCACGCAGGCCAGGGTGGCGACCAGGATCAGCGCCATGTACAGGCCGGCGAAGTTGTCGACGGTCAGCAGCGGGGTGACTGCCAATGGCGCAACTTTCAGGGCCGGGATGATCGACAGCAGGGCCAGGTTCAGGCCCACGATCGACAGCAGGAAGGTTTGCGAGTGGTTGCGGCGCCAGGCGATGGCCAGCATCACCACGATCGTGGTGATGGTGGTAATCAGCAGCGGCGCAAGCGCGATAAAGTGTTGAATCGTCAGGTCCATAGCGCTCTTACCGGGCCGAAGCGAGTTGAGTGAAAGCGGAGCCGAACCACTGCTGCACACCACTCATGGTGGCGGCGGAAGTGTCCAGGAACGGCTGCGGGTAGACGCCCAGCAGGATCAGCAGGCCAGCCAGGCCCAGTACCATGATCATTTCGCGGGTATCCATGCCAGCCAGGACTTCGTCCGACTTCGCCGGGCCGAAGTAGGCACGGTGAATCATGATCAGCGAGTAGACCGAACCGAACACCAGGCCGGAAGTGGCGATGACGGTGACCCATGGCGAGGCGACGAAGCTGCCGATCAGGATCAGGAATTCACCAACGAAGTTACCGGTACCCGGCAGGCCCAGCGACGCCGCGGCGAAGAACAGGCTGATTGCCGGCAGGTAGGCGATGCGATGCCACAGGCCGCCCATCTGACGCATGTCACGGGTGTGCAGGCGCTCGTACAGCTGGCCGGCGAGGATAAAGAGTGCCGCCGCCGACAGGCCGTGAGCCAGCATCTGGATCACCGCACCTTGCAGCGCTTGCTGGCTGCCGGAGTAGATACCGATCAGCACGAAGCCCATGTGCGAAACGCTGGAGAAAGCGACCAGACGCTTGATGTCGGTCTGGGCGAACGCCAGGAAGGCACCGTAGAAAATCCCGATCAGACCCAGGGTCATGGCGATCGGCGCGAACTCGGCCGAGGCATTCGGGAACAGCGGCAGGGCGAAACGCAGCAGACCGTAGGCCGCAGTTTTCAGCAAGATACCGGCAAGGTCCACCGAACCTGCGGTCGGTGCCTGGGCGTGTGCATCCGGCAGCCAGGAGTGGAACGGTACCACCGGCAGCTTGACCGCAAAGGCGATGAAGAAGCCGAGCATCAGCACGTATTCGGTGCCGGCCGGCAGTTCAGCCTTGAGCAACTGGGTGTAGTCGAAGGTGATTACCCCGGTGTTGCTGTAGTTGACCAGTACCAGACCAAGGATCGCCACCAACATGATCAGACCGCTGGCCTGAGTGAAGATGAAGAACTTGGTGGCGGCGTAGATCCGGGTCTTCTTGCCGTCGGAGGAGCTGTGACCCCAGAGCGCGATGAGGAAATACATCGGCACCAGCATCATTTCCCAGAAGAAGAAGAACAGGAACAGGTCCAGGGCCAGGAACACACCGACCACGCCGCCCAGGATCCACATCAGGTTGAGGTGGAAGAAGCCGACGTGACGCTGGATCTCTTTCCAGGAACACAGCACCGAGAGCACACCGAGCAGGCCGGTAAGCAGGATCATCAGCAGCGACAGGCCATCGAGGGCCAGGTGCAGGCTGATGCCGAAGCGCTCGATCCATTGCACTTTGAATTCGACCGCCCACTCAGGCGCAGCGCCCGGTGCAGGGGCCAGGGTGTAGTCGCCGTTGGCCCACAGCCAGAGGCCGATACCAAGCAGCAGGGACATGGTCAGCAGCGCAATCCAGCGCGGCAGGGTGGCGCCGAAGCGCTCACCCAGCCAGCACAGCAGGCCGCCGATAAAGGGGATCAGGATCAGCCAAGGCAAAATCATGACGGGCTCAATTCCTTTCGCAAAGTCGCAAGGTTCATATCAGACCGCAGCCATCAGGACAGCACCGATTACAAGCACGGCACCCACGGCGATCGAGGCGGTATACCAGCGCAGCTGACCGGTTTCGGTTTTGCTCATGGCGGCATGACCGCCCTTGGCCATACGCGGAATCAGGCCAATGCTACGGTCAACCGGATCCTTGCGCAGGATATGGATGATCAGCAGGTAAGGTTTGACGAACAGCTTGTCGTAGATCCAGTCGAAGCCCCAGGCGGCGAACCACCAGGCCGACAGCACACGACCGATACCGCTGCCCGCAATCGCAGTCACCAGGCGACGCTTGCCGAGGAACAGTACTGCGGCCAGCAGAATACCGGCGATAGCGATAGCGCCCGAGGCGATTTCCAGGTTGTGCTTGGCTTCGCCGCCGGCATGGCCGACGCTCTGCGGCAGCACACCCGCCAGTGGTGGATGAATCCAGGCACCGATGAAGGTCGACAGCACGATCAGCACGCCCAGCGGCAACCAGTGGGTAATCCCGTGGCCAGCATGCGCTTCGGTCTTGGCTTCGCCGTGGAAGGCGATGAAGATCAGGCGGAAAGTGTACAGCGAGGTCATGAACGCACCGACCAGACCGGCATACAGCAGGCCATTGTTGCCGCTGGCGAAGGCTTCCCAGAGGATCTCGTCCTTGGAGTAGAAACCGGCGGTCAGCAGCGGCAGGGCAGCCAGGGCGGCACCACCGACGATGAAGCTGGTGTAGGCCAGCGGCAGTTTCTTCCACAGGCCGCCCATCTTGAAGATGTTCTGCTCGTGGTGGCAGGCAACGATCACCGCACCGGAAGCAAGGAACAGCAGGGCCTTGAAGAAGGCGTGGGTCATCAGGTGGAAGATCGCGCCTTCCCAGGCACCAACGCCCAGGGCCAGGAACATGTAGCCGATCTGGCTCATGGTCGAGTAGGCGAGGATACGCTTGATGTCGGTCTGTACCAGCGCAGCGAAACCAGCCAGGACGAGGGTGATACCGCCGACAACGCCGACCAGGTGCAGGATGTCTGGCGCCAGGGCGAACAGGCCGTGGGTACGGGCAATCAGGTAGACGCCAGCGGTCACCATGGTTGCGGCGTGGATCAGTGCCGAAACCGGGGTAGGACCGGCCATCGCGTCGGCCAGCCAGGTCTGCAGCGGCAGCTGTGCCGATTTACCGACCGCACCACCGAGCAGCATCAGGGTCGCCAGGACCATCCAGAAATCACCGGCCTGGAACTTCTGCGGCGCCAGTACCAGCAGCTCCTGCACGTTCAGGGTGCCGAGCTGGGCGAACAGGATGAACAGGCCGATGGCCAGGAACACGTCGCCGATACGGGTGACGATGAAGGCTTTGAGTGCGGCGTTACCGTTGTTGCGGTTGCTGTAGTAGAAACCGATCAACAGGTACGAGCACAGGCCCACGCCTTCCCAACCGAAGTAGATGAACAGCAGGTTGTCGCCCAAGACCAGGAACAGCATGCTGGCGATGAACAGGTTGGTGTAGGCGAAGAAGCGCGAGTAGCCGGCCTCACCACGCATGTACCAGGAGGCGAACAGGTGGATCAGGAAGCCGACACCGGTGACCACACCGAGCATGGTGATCGACAGACCATCCACGTACAGGGTGAAGTTCGGTGCAAAGCCGTCCACCGACATCCATTGCCACAGCAGCTGGCTGTACGCACCGCCTTCAGGCGGTGCGACGTTGAACTGCCAGATCACGTAGGCGGCCACGGCGGCCGAGAGGCCCACCGAACCGACGCCGACCAGCGCCGACAGGTTCTCGGACCAGCGACCGCGCGAGAACGACAGCAGCACGAAGCCGATCAGGGGGAACAGGAACGTCAGGAAGATAAGGTTCATCCGCGCATCTCACTGGCTGCATCGATGTCGAGAGTGTGGAAGCGGCGATACAGCTGCAACAGGATCGCCAGGCCGATACTGGCCTCGGCGGCTGCCAGGCTGATCACCAGGATGAACATGATCTGTCCATCCGGCTGCGCCCAGCGGCTGCCGGCAACGATGAACGCCAGTGCCGAGGCGTTCATCATGATTTCCAGGCTCATCAACACGAAAAGAATGTTGCGGCGCACCATCAGGCCGACCAGGCCGAGGCAGAACAGGATCCCGGCGACTGCCAGGCCATGCTCGAGAGGAATTGCAGTCATGTGATTACTCCTTCGCCTCGTTGCGGCCGAGGTGGAAAGCCGTCACCGCTGCAGCGAGCAGCAGCATCGAGGCCAGTTCCACCACCAGCAGGTAAGGACCATACAGGCTGATGCCGACGGCCTTGGCGTCGACCGTGGTGTGGCCGATGCCAGCACCGCTTTCGTTGCCGAACAGCACATACAGCAACTCAAGCAGCAGCAGCGCGGCGAGGACCACAGGCCCGAGCCAGATACCCGGCTTGAGCCAGCCACGTTCCTGGGCGACCGAAGCCGGCCCGAGGTTGAGCATCATCACCACGAAGACGAACAGCACCATGATGGCGCCAGCGTAGGCGATCACTTCCAGGACACCGGCGAACGGAGCGCCGAGGGCGAAGAAGGTCATCGCCACGGAGATCAGCGAAATGATCAGGTAGAGCAGGGCGTGCACGGGGTTGGTGTTGGTGATCACCCGAAGGGTGGACACCACAGCGACACCGGATGCGAAATAGAAAGCGAATTCCATCTTTCTTCCTTAAGGGAGCAAGCTCTTCACGTTGATCGGCTCGGCTTCGTTCTGCGCGGCGCCTTTCGGCTTGCCGGCAATAGCCATACCTGCAACACGGTAGAAGTTGTAGTCAGGGTATTTGCCGGGGCCGGAGATCAGCAGATCTTCTTTCTCGTACACCAGTTCCTGACGTTTGAACTCGGCCATTTCGAAATCCGGCGTCAGCTGGATCGCGGTGGTCGGGCAGGCTTCCTCGCAGAGGCCACAGAAAATGCAACGGGAGAAGTTGATGCGGAAGAACTCCGGGTACCAACGGCCGTCTTCTGTCTCGGCTTTCTGCAGCGAGATGCAACCGACCGGGCAAGCCACGGCACACAGGTTGCACGCTACACAGCGCTCTTCGCCATCCGGGTCGCGGGTCAGGACGATGCGGCCACGGTAGCGTGGCGGCAGGTAGACCGGCTCTTCGGGGTACTGCAGGGTGTCACGTTTGCGAAAACCGTGAGAGAACACCATCACCAGGCTGCGCAGCTGGGTGCCTGTGCCCTTAACGATGTCGCCAATATACTTGAACATGGGTCAAATCCTCACTGGGCCGCAACAGCTGGCGTGTTGAGCAACACGAGCGCAGCGGTCACCAGCAAATTGATCAGGGTCAGCGGCAGGCAGAACTTCCAGCCGAAGTCCATCACCTGGTCATAGCGCGGGCGCGGGATCGAGGCGCGCAGCAGGATGAACAGCATGATGAAGAACGCGGTCTTCAGGGCGAACCAGATGAACGGGATCTGCGGCAGGATGCCGAACGGACCGTGCCAGCCGCCGAAGAACAGGGTCACCAGCAGTGCCGAGACCAGGATGATGCCGATGTACTCACCGACGAAGAACATGCCCCATTTCATGCCGGCATATTCAATGTGGTAACCGTCGGCCAGTTCCTGTTCCGCTTCCGGCTGGTCGAACGGGTGACGGTGAGTCACGGCGACGCCAGCGATGAAGAAGGTGCAGAAGCCGAAGAACTGCGGAATGATGAACCACAGGTTCTGGGCCTGATAGTCAACGATATCGCGCATGTTGAACGAGCCGGCCTGGGCAACGATGCCCATCAGCGCCAGGCCCATGAACACTTCGTACGACACGGTCTGGGCCGAGGCCCGCAGGCTGCCGAGCAGGGCGTACTTGTTGTTCGACGACCAGCCGGCGAACAGTACCGCGTACACCGACAGACCGGCCATGGCGAAGAAGAACAGCACGCCGATGTTCAGGTCCGCGACACCCCAGGTCGGGGTAATCGGGATGATCGCGAAGGCGATCAGCAAGGCACTCATGGCCACGACCGGCGCCAGGGTGAAGATCATCCTGTCGACGAACGGCGGGTTCCAGTCTTCCTTGAAGAACATCTTCAGCATGTCGGCTGCGATCTGGAACATACCGAACGGGCCGACGCGGTTCGGACCGTAACGGTCCTGCCACCAGCCCAGCAGGCGCCGCTCGACGAAGCTGAGCAGCGCACCGCAGACCACCACGGCCAACAGGATGACGATGGCCTTGACGACGGTAATGATCACATCGATCACTTCAGGGGTGAACCAGGTCATTGTGCTGCCTCCTGCAGGCCTTCGACGGATGCACCGAAGATGGCCGGCGGAATGCCGGCCAGGCCTTTGGGCAGGGCAACCAGGCCTGCGCCCAGTTCTTCATTGATGCGCAATGGCAGACGCAGGGTCATGCCTGCCACGTTCAGGCTGAGCATCGCACCATCGTTGACGCCCAGGCGGTCGGCTTCGGACTTGGCCAGGCCGACGTAGGCCTGCGGGATGCGCTCTTGTACCGGCGCGGCGCGCGAAGAGTTCTCTTCACTGCCGAACAGGTGGTAGAACGGCACGACCTGCCAGGTGCCACGCGCCGGGGAGAAGGCCGCCGGAACGCTGGCGAACCAGTTCAGCTTGTCGCCCTCGGTTTCGATCAGGCGGGTGCCTGGGTCGCCTGCGCGCAGGTGACCGCCAACCTCGTCCTGGAACTTGTTCCAGGCTTGTGGCGAGTTCCAGCCCGGAGACCAGGCGAACGGCACTTGCGAACGCGGTTCGGCCGAGCCCGAGTAACCTTCCATGGAGAAGGCGAAGGCGCTGTCCTTGTCTTGCGGGGTACGTGGTTCGTGCACGCTGATGTCGGCGCGCATCGCGGTGCGGCCGGAGTAGCGCAGCGGCTCACGCGCAAGCTTCATGCCCTTGATGCGGAACGAAGCGGATGGCGCGGCGTTGACGATGCCCGACAGCTGCGGCGCGACAGCGGCGCACGCGCTGGTGACGTGGTCCAGTTGGGTCCAGTCCACCGGCTTGTTGAGCAGGGTCGCACGCAGGGCGTGCATCCAGCGCCAGCCTTCGTGAACCAGGATGCTGCTGTCCAGGTAGGTCGGATCGAATACCTGGAAGAAGCGCTGGGCACGACCTTCCTGGCTGACCAGGGTACCGTCGCCTTCGGCGAAGGTCGCTGCTGGCAGTACCAGGTGAGCGCGCTCGGCGGTTGCAGTTTTCTGGTGATCAGCGACGATCACTACCTTGGCGGCAGCCAGGGCAGCGTCGACCTTGGCCGCTGGAACGCGGCTGTACAGGTCGTTTTCGAGGACGACAATGGCGTCGGCCTTGCCGGTAATCACCGCGTCCAGCGCGGCGTCGACGGACTCGCCACCGAGCATGGCCATACCCAGGCTGTTGGCCTCAGGCACCACCAGGCTCAGGGAGCCGTTTTTCGCACGCAGCTTCAGGGCTTTGGCGATGTTGGCAGCAGCCTCGATCAGTGCGCTGGAGGCCAGCGAGGTACCGGCGACCACCAGCGGACGGTTGGCGGCAATCAGGGCGTCGGCGATGCGCTTGGCCAGGGCCAGCGCTTCGGCGTCCAGTCCTTCGACGGCAGGGGCGCTCGGGTCGATGGCGTGGGCCACGGCGAAACCGATACGGGCCAGGTCGTCAGGCGCTGCGTGGACG
>JBOICD010000124.1:0-8862 GCA_050739855.1 Pseudomonas sp. | reverse complement strand
ATTGCAGTCTGTCTGAACCACCGCCTCGCGGGGCAAGCCCGCTCCCACCCGAACGACAGCCGGCAGATCACCGTAAGTAATACAACCCTCATCACACAGCGCCACCAGTGTGCGCAACACATTACGCAACTGACGTACGTTCCCTGGCCAGGCGAAATCGAGCAAGGTCTGACGTGCCGAAGGCTCCAGCGTTACTGATTGTTCTCCAGCCTCCTCAGCCAGAATGAAATCAAGCAACTGCGACTTGTCACTGCGCTCACGTAATGCCGGCAGCTCGATCTCCAGACCATTGAGCCGGTAATAAAGGTCTTCACGGAAGCTGCCGTCCTCTACCCGCTCCAGCAGGTTGCGGTGGGTGGCACTGATGATGCGCACGTTGACCGCCTGCGGCTCGCCACCGATCGGCACCACCATGCGGTCTTCCAGCACCCGCAGCAGACGGGTCTGCAGGGCCAGGGGCATGTCACCGATTTCATCCAGCAACAAGGTACCGCCGTCGGCCTGCTGCAGCTTGCCGCGCATGCCCTCCTTGCGCGCACCGGTGAAGCTGCCACCGCGGTAACCGAACAGCTCGCTCTCGATCAGGCTTTCCGGAATCGAGGCGCAGTTCAAGGCGACAAAAGCACGGTCGCGGCGCTGGCTGGCCTGGTGCACGGCCTTGGCAAAGGCCTCCTTGCCACTGCCGGTTTCACCATTGATCAACAACGGAACATCACGTTCGAACACGCGCACGGCACGCCGAAAATCATGTTGCAGGGCCGGATCGAGCAGGCAGATTGTCCCAGCCTTTTCCACCTTGGCGACAGCTACAGGCGTTGGCAACGACGGTTGCCCCGGCTGGCGCACCTGACCACGCAGACTGGCGAACAGCAAGCGACCATCACGGGTACGCAGTGGCCAACTTGTGCTGGCCTGTGCCGTGGCGCGGCTGAACAACTCATCCAGGGCACAGTCGAAGAACATCTCCACCGGCTTGCCCAATGCACCACCACGAATGGTGCCGAGCAGGTTCAAGGCGCTCTGGTTGACCGCGCAGATCCGCCCGTCGCCATCGAAGGCCAGTAACCCTTCACTGAACAGACCAACCGAATCGGCCTGCAGGTGAAAGCGCAGCAGCCACTGGTTCTCGAAGTAGCGCAGGAAATAACAGCTCTCGATCATCTTCGCCGAGAGATTGACCAGGGCCATGGTGTGGAACTGGCTCTGGCGCGACACGTCCGGGCGGGCCGAAGAAACATCGAGCACGGCCAACAGCTCACCGTGCGGATCGAACACCGGACTGGCCGAACAGGTCAGGCCGGTGTGGCGGCCACGGAAGTGTTCGTCCTGATGGATGGTCAGCGCCTGACGCTCGACCAGGCACGTGCCGATACCGTTGGTACCCTCGCGGGCTTCGCTCCAGTCAGCGCCAAGCCACAGCCCGGCACGCTCGAACACCCGCCGCTCGGTGGGCGCGGTGACGCAATTGAGGATCACCCCACGGGCATCGGTCAACAACACCGCATGCCCCGCTCCGGACAACTGCTGGGGCAGGCTGTTCATCTCATTGCCGGCAATCTGCAGCACCTGCTGCAGGCGCTCGCGGCTCTCCAGCACGCGGCCATGTTCCAGCACCGTCGGCGCCACGCTCTGGGCCGGGTCCAGGTGGTAATCCTCAAGGCAGCGCAGCCATGAGCGGGCAATCGACGGATCGCTGCCCGGCCCCTGCATCTGTGCCGTGCCCTGAGTCACCGTGAGCACTTGCCGGGCATGCCGGCTGAGGTGATTGTTCTGCACTTTTTATTGTTCTCCGCAGACGAGATTGGCCCAGCATCCTCCACCCGGCCACGCATTGCAATGTTGGCTTGACCGTTGGGTCACGGCCTGTGCCATTAGCGGTACAAAGTGTCACGCACGCTGTACCGGCGCTGCCACACAGCCACCTTCCCCTGCCTGACAAAACCCCGCAACCCCTTGATTTTACTGAGCCTGGCAACACTGGCCCGCACCTTGCTCTATGCTTCATATCCTCCCCAACAAGCACAATAGCCAGGAGACACACCATGCGTTACGCACATCCCGGTACCGAAGGCGCCAAGGTTTCCTTCAAGAGCCGTTATGGCAACTACATCGGTGGCGAGTTCGTAGCTCCAGTCAAAGGGCAGTACTTCGAAAACACCTCACCGGTGAACGGCCAGCTGATCGCCGAATTCCCGCGCTCCAGCGCCGAAGACGTTGAAAAGGCCCTGGACGCCGCCCATGCCGCCGCTGACGCCTGGGGCACGACCTCGGCGCAGGCGCGCTCGCTGGTCCTGCTGAAAATCGCCGACCGTATCGAACAGAACCTCGAGCTGCTGGCCATCACCGAGACCTGGGACAACGGCAAGGCCATCCGCGAAACCCTCAACGCTGACATCCCGCTCGCCGCCGACCACTTCCGCTACTTCGCTGGTTGCCTGCGCGCCCAGGAAGGCGGCGCGGCAGAAATCGACGGCAACACCGTGGCCTACCACCTGCACGAACCACTGGGCGTGGTCGGGCAGATCATCCCGTGGAACTTCCCGATCCTCATGGCCGCCTGGAAACTCGCGCCAGCCCTGGCTGCCGGCAACTGCGTGGTACTCAAGCCGGCCGAACAGACCCCGCTGGGCATCACCGTGCTGCTGGAAATCATCGGCGACCTGCTGCCCCCTGGTGTACTCAACGTGGTGCAAGGCTACGGCCGCGAAGCCGGCGAAGCCCTGGCCACCAGCAAGCGCATCGCCAAGATCGCCTTCACCGGCTCCACCCCGGTGGGTTCGCACATCATGAAATGTGCCGCCGAGAACATCATCCCGTCGACCGTGGAACTGGGCGGCAAATCGCCGAACATCTTCTTCGAAGACATCATGCAGGCCGAGCCTGCCTTCATCGAGAAAGCCGCCGAAGGCCTGGTGCTGGCCTTCTTCAACCAGGGTGAAGTGTGCACCTGCCCGTCGCGGGCGCTGGTGCAGGAGTCGATCTACCCGGCGTTCATGCAAGAGGTGATGAAGAAGATCAAACAGATCAAGCGCGGCGACCCGCTGGACACCGACACCATGGTCGGCGCCCAGGCCTCCGAGCAGCAATTCGACAAGATCCTCTCGTACCTGGAAATCGCCGAGAAAGAAGGCGCCGAACTGCTCACCGGTGGCAAGGTGGAAAAACTCGAAGGCAGCCTGTCGACCGGTTACTACATCCAGCCGACCCTGCTCAAGGGCACCAACCAGATGCGCGTGTTCCAGGAAGAGATCTTCGGCCCGGTGGTCAGCGTCACCACCTTCAAGGACGAAGCCGAGGCACTGGCCATCGCCAACGACACCGAGTTCGGTCTTGGTGCAGGCGTCTGGACCCGCGACATCAACCGCGCCTACCGCATGGGCCGCGGCATCAAGGCGGGCCGCGTATGGACCAACTGCTACCACCTGTACCCGGCTCACGCCGCGTTCGGTGGCTACAAAAAGTCCGGCGTCGGCCGTGAAACCCACAAGATGATGCTCGATCACTACCAGCAGACCAAAAACCTGCTGGTCAGCTACGACATCAATCCGCTGGGCTTCTTCTAACCCACAAACAGCGCGGCCCCACCCCGGGGCCGCCCTGGCTCGCTTCCTGCAAGACCATCACCAGAGACATCGGCATCCGCCGGTCACGATAAAAAAAACAGGTGAACCCTATGCCAAGCGATCACACCGGCAGCGCGCCGGCAGGCTCTTCTGTCGACTTTGAAAAGGTCGGCACCGACTACTTCCAACAACGTGAACTGAAAAAGGGCGCAGCAGGCTGGGTACTGCTGGTCGGCCTCGGCGTTGCCTATGTGATTTCCGGCGACTATGCCGGCTGGAACTTCGGCCTGGCCCAGGGCGGCTGGGGCGGGATGTTCCTCGCTACCTTACTGATGGCGACCATGTACCTGTGCATGTGTTTCTCCCTGGCCGAATTGTCCTCGATGATCCCCACCGCCGGTGGCGGCTACGGCTTTGCCCGCAGCGCGTTCGGCCCCTGGGGCGGATTCCTCACCGGCACCGCGATCCTGATCGAATACGCCATCGCCCCGGCAGCCATTGCCGTGTTCATCGGCGCCTATTGTCAGTCGCTGTTCGGCATCGGCGGCTGGATGATCTACCTGGCCTTCTACATCATCTTTATCGGCATCCACATCTTCGGGGTGGGTGAGGCGCTGAAGCTGATGTTCATCATCACCGCCGTGGCGGCCATTGCCCTGGGCGTGTTCCTGGTGGCCATGGTGCCGCACTTTGATGTGAACAACCTGTTCGACATCGCCCAGACCGATGCCGTTGGCGCCAGCAGCTTCCTGCCGTTCGGTTATGTCGGCGTGTGGGCGGCGATCCCTTACGCGATCTGGTTTTTCCTCGCAGTCGAAGGCGTACCGCTGGCCGCTGAAGAAACCAAAAATCCCAAGCGCGACCTGCCACGCGGCCTGATCGGCGCCATGTTGGTGCTGCTGGCCTTCGCCCTGCTCATTCTCGTGGTCGGCCCTGGCGGCGCTGGTGCCGAAGCGCTGAAAAGCTCGGGCAACCCGCTGGTCGAAGCACTGGCCAAAGCCTACGGCGGCTCGACCTGGATGGGCGGTTTCGTCAACCTGGTGGGCCTGGCCGGCCTGATCGCCAGCTTCTTCTCGATCATCTATGCCTACTCGCGGCAGATCTTCGCCTTGTCCCGTGCTGGCTACCTGCCGCGCAAACTCTCGCAGACCAACAAGAGCAAGGCACCGGTACTGGCCCTGGTGATCCCCGGGATCATCGGTTTCGGTCTGTCGCTGACCGGCCAGGGCGACCTGCTGATCCTGGTTGCAGTGTTCGGCGCTACGCTGTCTTATGTACTGATGATGGCCGCGCACATCACCCTGCGCATCAAACGCCCGAAAATGGAGCGCCCTTACCGTACCCCGGGCGGGATCTTCACTTCAGGTGTGGCGCTGGTGCTGGCCTGCATCGCCGTGGTCGCCGGCTTCCTGGTCGATCCACGGGTGGTGATTGGCGCTGCGATCATCTATGGCGTACTGATTGCCTACTTTGCGTTCTACAGCCGACACCACCTGGTAGCCGGAACACCGGAAGAGGAATTCGCCGCGATCCAGAAGGCCGAAGAGGCCCTGCACTGATCAACGCTATCTGCGCTGCAGGCCAGGCCTGCGGCGTTCTGGAGATTCTGTATGGCAAGTTTTGTACACACGGCAGGTCAGCAGACCTACCGCTTTGAAAGTCTCAAGGAAGTGATGGCCAAGGCCAGCCCGGCACGCTCGGGTGATTTTCTCGCCGGCGTTGCAGCCAGCAACGATGGCGAACGGGTTGCCGCACAGATGGCCCTGGCCGATATCCCGCTCAAACACTTCCTTAGCGAAGCGCTGATCCCTTACGAAGAAGATGAAGTCACCCGCCTGATCATCGACACCCACGATGCCAGTGCCTTTGCTCCGGTCAGCCACCTGACCGTCGGCGGCCTGCGCGACTGGCTGCTCAGCGACCAGGCCGATGAAGCCAGCCTGCGCGCCCTGGCGCCCGGGCTGACCCCGGAGATGGCCGCCGCCGTGTCGAAGATCATGCGCGTGCAGGACCTGGTGCTGGTGGCGCAAAAAATCCGCGTGGTCACCCGCTTTCGCGGCACCATGGGCCTGCGCGGACGCCTGTCGACCCGCCTGCAGCCCAACCACCCGACCGACGAACCGGCCGGGATCGCCGCGAGCATCCTCGACGGCCTGCTCTACGGCAACGGCGACGCCATGATCGGCATCAACCCGGCCACCGACAGCATCGCCTCGATCTGCGCCCTGCTGGAAATGCTCGACGCCATCATCCAGCGCTACGACATCCCCACCCAGGCCTGCGTACTGACCCACGTGACCACCTCGATCGAGGCGATCAACCGCGGCGTGCCGCTGGACCTGGTATTCCAATCAATTGCCGGTACTGAAGCGGCCAACGCCAGTTTCGGCATCAACCTCAACGTGCTCAAGGAAGGCTACGACGCAGGCCTGAGCCTCAACCGCGGCACCCTCGGGCAGAACCTGATGTATTTCGAAACAGGTCAAGGCAGTGCGCTGTCGGCCAACGCCCACCATGGCGTCGACCAACAGACCTGCGAAACCCGCGCCTATGCCGTGGCCCGCCACTTCAAGCCGTTTCTGGTCAACACCGTGGTCGGTTTCATCGGCCCGGAGTACCTGTACAACGGCAAGCAGATCATCCGTGCCGGGCTTGAAGACCACTTCTGCGGCAAGCTGCTCGGCGTGCCGATGGGCTGTGACATTTGCTACACCAACCATGCCGAAGCCGACCAGGACGACATGGACACGCTTCTGACCCTGCTCGGCGTTGCCGGGATCAACTTCATCATGGGCATCCCCGGTTCCGACGACATCATGCTCAACTACCAGACCACCTCGTTCCACGATGCGCTGTATGCCCGCCAGACCCTGGGCCTGAAACCGGCGCCGGAGTTCGAAGCCTGGCTGGCCCGCATGGGCATCTTCACCCAGGCCGATGGCCGGGTGCGTTTCGGTGACAACCTGCCCCCGGCTTTCCGCCAGGCCCTGGCGCAACTGGGATAAGCGAGGCGACCATGAACAACACCCCACAGCACGACAACAGCGCCAATCCCTGGCTGGAGCTGCGCCGCCTGACCCCGGCGCGCATTGCCCTCGGCCGCACCGGCACCAGCCTGCCGACCGGCGCCCAGCTGGACTTCCAGTTCGCCCATGCCCAGGCCCGCGACGCCGTGCACCTGGCCTTTGATCACCAGGGGCTGCGCAGCCAGTTGAGCGAGCGCCAGCGCGACAGCCTGCTGCTGCACAGCGCCGCTGCCGACCGCGACAGTTATCTGCAACGCCCTGATCTGGGCCGCCGCCTGCACCCGGACTCGGCGCAACTGCTGCGCGAGCATGCCCAGGCCAACCCTGGTGGCGTGGACCTGGCCATCGTTGTCGCCGACGGTCTCTCGGCCCTGGCGGTGCACCGTCATACCCTGCCGTTTTTGACCCGTTTCGAAGAACAGTCTGCCGCCGAAGGCTGGTCAACTTCACCGGTGATCCTGGTGGAACAGGGCCGCGTGGCGGTAGCCGACGAAGTGGGCGAGTTGCTCGGGGCGAAAATGACCGTGATCCTGATCGGCGAGCGCCCGGGCCTGAGCTCCCCTGACAGCCTCGGTCTGTATTTCACCTACAACCCCAAAGTGGGCCTGACCGACGCCTACCGCAACTGCATATCCAATGTGCGCCTGGAAGGCCTCAGCTACGGCATGGCCGCCCATCGCCTGCTGTACCTGATGCGTGAGGCATGCCGACGGCAGCTGTCCGGGGTCAACCTCAAGGATGAGGCGCAGGTGCATACGCTGGAGGCAGATGCCAACACACCGAACAAAGGAAACTTCCTGTTAAGCAAACCTTGAGGTGCAAACATTTCGTAGATTGCGCTTTCTAATTATCTTCAGGCAGCATCTGCCAAGGCGGCCGGCGATTTGCCGCACACTCCCATGGACCCTGAGGCCTGCTTATGCGGATCATCAAAGCCACCCTGGAACATCTGGACCTGCTTGCCCCACTGTTCGTCAAATACCGCGAGTTCTATGGCCAGTTGCCGTACCCGGACTCTTCCCGCTCGTTTCTGGAAAAACGCCTGGAGCGCGGTGAATCGATCATTTACCTCGCCTTGGCGGACGATGACGACAACAAGCTGATGGGCTTCTGCCAGCTCTACCCGAGCTTCTCGTCGCTATCGCTCAAGCGCGTGTGGATCCTCAACGACATCTATGTCGCCGAAGACTCCCGGCGCATGCTGGTCGCTGACCACCTGATGCGCGAAGCCAAGAAAATGGCCAAGGAAACCAACGCCGTGCGCCTGCGGGTCTCCACCAGCAACGACAATGAAGTGGCGATGAAGACCTACGAGTCCATCGGCTTTCGTGAAGACAACGAGTTCAAAAGCTACATCCTGCCAATCAACTCGGATTGAAGTGCCTCAATTTCAGCTGTTGATGCTGAACCTGTGGGAGCGGGCTTGCCCCGCGATGCGATAAACTGGCAAATGAACAAGCGGTCACTAGCTGACTATTGTGTCAAAAAAATGAAAGAATGCAGTGAAATTCATGAACTTTGCCTGGATCGCATAGTGCAGGCCACCCCCTGAATCCTTGCGCCAGATCAACGGCCGCAAATATTCATTCAACAAACCTCTCACCCTGCCGATACCTCTGGAAAGCCTTGCGGATTGAACAGCTTATGCGTAACAACCAGCCAATAACCCAGCGCGAACGGACTTTCCCTGCTCAACAACGCTTGATCTCGACCACCGATACCAAGGGTGTCATCACCTATTGCAACGACGCCTTCGTCGAGATCAGTGGTTTTTCCCGCGAAGAGCTGATGCGCGCGCCGCACAACCTGGTGCGCCACCCCGATGTCCCGCCTGCGGTGTTCGCGCACATGTGGGCCACGCTCAAGCAAGGCTTGCCATGGATGGGCATCGTCAAGAACCGTTGCAAGAGCGGTGACCACTACTGGGTCAACGCCTACGTTACCCCGGTGTTCGAAAACAACCAGGTGGTTGGCTTTGAATCGGTCCGGGTCAAGCCGACTGCCGAGCAGATCCGCCGGGCCGAGGCTTTGTACCAGCGCATTAACCAGGGCCGTCCGGCGATCCCGCGTCGCGACAAGTGGCTGCCCGTGGTGCAAGACTGGCTGCCATTCATTCTGGTCAGCCAGGTCGGTTTCCTGATCGGTGACTGGCTTGGCCACTCCTGGGGCTTCGCCTTGGCCGCTGCCCTGTCGGTGCCGCTCGGCCTGCTGGGCCTGAGCTGGCAGCAACGCGGTCTCAAGCGCCTGCTGCGTCTGGCCGAGCAGTCCACCTC
>JBOICD010000123.1:0-8937 GCA_050739855.1 Pseudomonas sp. | reverse complement strand
GCGTAGGGCACCTCGTCGGGCGGGACGAACCTGTGGCGTGGCACCTTGGCCATCGCGGCCATCACCGGCGCGGTAAACTCGGCCCTGCCGGTTTCGTCGCGGGTGACGGACGACATGTCGGCGATCTCCTGCACCATGGCGTCGCGCAACGGCGCGAACGGGTCGTCGGCATGCAGGCCGGCGGATGCCAGCGCCAGGGCGATGGCAGGCGCCAGGATGCGCGTCAGGAGCATCACCGGCTTCACAATGACTCCTCCACCTGAGGAACAGTCGAATCATATGGCCGGCGGGCTGGCTCGGCAAGCGGCGACCAGACCAGGCTGCGGCGACTGCCTGAGAAAATATCGCAACCTGTAATACTACCGGCATCGCGATACCGAAGCCAACGAACGGCTGGCGCTCATGGCCACGGACAGCATCCGCAACGCGCTGGCCGGTGAGATTCGCGGCAATCAGGTCAGCCTCACCACCCTCAAGGGCGACATCGTCAACGACCGCACCGCCATTGCTGCGGGTGAAGGCTCGGGCATGCGTACCCTGGTCGACGAAGGTGGCAACATCAGCGCCCGCGACACGCTGACCATCAAATCCGCCCGCGACCTGACCAATTCATCGGCCATCAGCAGCGGCGGCGACGCCAGCCTGAGCGCCACGCGCGACCTCAACCTGCTCCGTCCAGAAAGCCGCCGAGTTCAGCGCTGGCGGCAATGTGATCACCAGCTCCGGACGCGACACCACGCTGGTGGCAACCTGACACTGATCAGCGAGGGGGATCAGCGTTATCAGGTGGCGAAGCTGGAGAGTGGCAAGGACATCACTCTGGACAGTGGTTTTGTTCAAGGGTATCTCTGGTCATGGGGCTCTCATGTTGAAGACGTCGAATACCGGCCCACATGATGGCACTTCGAGCACCCTCTGCTCGCGCCATCGCTTCGGCTCTAGTATTTTACAGGGCAGCCACCGTACATAAGGGCTGCCATGAACGCCATCATCCTCGAATCCGTGTTGACTTGCCCGCATTGCGGCTTCGCAAAGCAGGAAATCATGCCCACAAACGTCTGTCAGTTCTTCTACGAGTGTGGCAGCTGCAAGACCCTGCTACGCCCGAATCCCGGTGACTGCTGTGTGTTCTGTTCGTTTGGCTCGGTGAAGTGCCCGCCGATTCAGGAGCAGTGCGGTTGCTGTGGTTTAGATGCACCTAAAGCGCCCCGCCAGATCTGATCTCTGGCAGAGCGACGGATCGAGACTGTACACACCGCGTCCCTACCCGAAGCGGGACGTTGAAGTAGCACTTAAAGGCTCACTAGCCAGGCGAGGGATAAAGCACTACTGCCGCGCGAAGCTTATTACCCCCGAAAAGACTCATACGCTGAAACTCTGCGTGGGTTACCGGCAGGTGCTGGCAATCCAAGGCGTGGCGATGGCGACTATGGTCAATGTCCGGATCATGCAGATAGACAAAGTCTTCGTCGCATCCTGTCACTAACACCCAATGTGGTGCTTTGCTTCGAGTCATGCGAAAGCAGCTGATTAGAACCAGCGGCTGACCGCCCGCCGCCAATAGACCCGCGATGTCGATTTTCTTGCTCTGTATCTGCACCACGTCGCTACTCTGCAGCTCTGTGCAGAGTTCCTCATGCACTAGGCGAATCACGGCTTTTTTGTTCTCACTGCGTACGCCATTGAGGAACAGCGGGCCGTCGGTGCTCACCTGCAAGGCCACCCGAAACCCTCTGCGCCAGCCCGCCAATGCCAGCCCCTGCGGGCTGCAACCACCATGCCCGGAAGTCATGAACACCGTGGTTGCTTCGCGCCACAGCTTAATTTCCTCACGTCTGGCCAGCGCCCGTCCGGGTTGCAGTGCAGCCATGGCCATCAACAGGCATGCCGGGCCACAGGTAAAGTCTGTGGTCTGTTGATAGTAGGGCACCCGCCGCGCATCGCCTGAAGGCTGCTCAATGATGCGTTTCTCATAGCGCAGGGCGTCGGCATGATCCTCGTAGTAGTCGTTGATCACCGCGAAGCGTCGATAGCCTACGCCTTCATACAGCCTGATGGCCGTATCGTTGTCGGGACGAACCTCAAGGCGCACGTAGGCGCAGTCAAAGTTGCGGGCGCTTTCCTCGGCTTCGGCCAACAACCGCTTGCCCAGCCCTTGGCCGCGAGCGGCGGGCGAAATGGCGATGGAGTAGAGCCGCGCCAGGGATGTTCCGCGATGAAACAGCAGCAAGGCGTAACCCATCAACTGCCCCTCGGCTTGAGCGACGATCAGGCTGGCATGGGCCCGGCTGATCATCCATTGAAAGCTTCGGGGCGAAAGCCGGTCATGCTCGAAACACTGGTTCTCCAGTGACAGTAACGATGGCAGGTCTTGGGCACAGGCTTTGCGAAATATAAATTCCATACAGGTCACCGTAAAACTTTCGTAATGAAGCGAGACTTTTTGAAATTTGCATGCTTAATAGATAAGCACTTGGTCTTCGTTAGGCACTTGAGATGACAATGGCACAGTTTGGTTTGCGCGAAGTATTGGGTAAAAATATTGAGTCGGCAATAGTCAATCAACCGTGCGGGGCAATGGATAGCAAGAGTTCAAGTCAACTTGTTATCATTGTTGAACGCAAGGAAGACTGGAGTAAATATTTTCCCAGTGAAGACCTGGTGACCGCCCAGGAATACCTGGAACAACCGCGCGATAGAGAACTTGGCAAGCGTGTGCAGGTGATTAACCTGTGCCGCAGCTACAAGTATCTTGGGCACGGTTATTACTGTTCGCTTTTGGCCGAGGCGCGGGGTCACAAAGTAATACCGTCGGTCAAGACAATCAGCGAGCTTACCCGAAAGTCACTCTATAGCCTGGCCCTGGATGATCTGGAAAAGACCCTGGAGAAAAGTTTAAGTGATAATTTTTATGCCAGCGCTGAAGGCTTTACATTGAGCCTTTACTTTGGATGGACACATCTGGAACCGCTGCAGTCCATCGCCCGCCAATTGTTTGAGGTTTTTCCCTGTCCAATATTGTTGGTCGAATTCCGCAAGGCCGATGGCTGGCAAATCGCCGGGGTAAAAGCCGGATCGATGCACAAGTTGCGCGAAGATCAGGAAGATCATTTCGCCAATGCCCTGGACGGTTTCAGTCGCAAAATCTGGCGGGTGCCCCGATCCAGGCGAATGGCGCGCTACGACCTGGCCATCCTGCATGACCCCGAAGAAGTGCTACCCCCCTCGAATGCCAAGGCCCTGGAGAGTTTCGTGCGGGTAGGCCGGGGTATGGGTATCGATGTCGAGATGATCGAGCGCAAAGACTACTCGCGCCTGGCCGAATATGACGCACTGCTGATTCGCGAAACCACCAGCGTTGACAATCACACCTACCGCTTCGCCAAAAAGGCCGAAAGCGAAGGGTTGGTAGTGATGGACGACCCCACCTCGATCCTGCGTTGCACCAACAAGGTCTACCTGACCGACCTGCTGCGCAGCAACAAACTGGCGATGCCAGCGAGCGAGATCCTCTACAAAGATAATCTGCAGGAACTGCAGCAAGTGGGTGAACGTCTGGGCTTCCCGCTGGTAGTGAAAATCCCTGACGGTTGCTTCTCCCGTGGCGTGATCAAGGTAGAAAACCAGGAGCAGTTGCTGCGGGCGACGACTGAACTGTTCGAGCACTCGGTGTTGCTGCTGGCTCAGGAATACCTCTATACCGAGTACGACTGGCGCATCGGCATCCTCAATCGCAAGCCGATCTTCGCCTGCCAGTATTTCATGTCGAAAGGCCATTGGCAGATCTTCAACCACAAGGCCAATGGTGCCGATGTCATTGGTGAATGCCGTACTTTACCGGTCCACGAAGTACCGCGGGCAGTGGTAGAGCTGGCGGTAAAGACAGCCAGCCTGATTGGCGACGGTTTGTACGGTGTCGACCTCAAGCAGGCAGGTGACAAGGTGGTCGTCATCGAGGTGAACGATAACCCCAACCTGGACGCCGGCATCGAGGACGCTTACCTGCAGGACGACCTGTACACCCTGGTGCTGGAGGAGTTCGTGCGCCGGCTGGAACACAAGCGCCGTGGCCAGATCTGGTAGCTGGCCGGAATCGATCCAGGAGTGCCGCGATGATTAAAAGCTTCCAGCTCGCCCAAGGAGCGCTGTACCCGAGTGACAGCCTCGACAGCCAGGTATTGCTGTTCGTCGACCCGGACACTACCGAGCGTGAACTGCTCAAGCGGAGCTTTCGCATTGATGAGCACGCGCTGGCGTCGGCACTTGACCCGGATGAGGTATCACGCATCGAGTTCCACCCGGACAGTCTGTTCCTGATCTGGAAGCGTCCGGAGAACTACTCGGGGGGAGACAGCTTCTCCTTTGAAGTGTC
This sequence comes from Pseudomonas sp., assembly GCA_050739855.1. GTDB lineage: Bacteria > Pseudomonadota > Gammaproteobacteria > Pseudomonadales > Pseudomonadaceae > Aquipseudomonas. The sequence continues at coordinate 4,565 of JBOICD010000123.1, read as the reverse complement.
TTCCTTCGGTCTCTTGTTGCAGGCCGAACGCCTGGTGCTCATCGCCCCGGACGACTCGCAAGTGCAAGGCCTGGGTACCCGCCATGACTTGCAGACGCCGCTGGATGTGTTGCTGGACATGCTGTTCAGCAATATCCATCACTACCTTGGGCATCTGAAGGTGATCAAGATGGTTGCCCGCGAGCTGCAGCAGCGCTTCAACAGCTCGATGCACAACAACCATCTGATACAGATGTTCAACCTCAGCGAAAGCCTGATCTATTACATCAACGCCATCCACAGCAACGGCACGGTGCTTTCGCGGCTGCGTAACCACGCGCAAAAGAACCACTTCGATGCCCAGCTCATCGAGTTGATCGATGACCTGATCATCGAGAACACCCAGTGCTACAAGCAGGCGGAGATCTACTCCACGGTGTTTGCCGGGCTGATGGATGCGCGCGGCAACCTGGCCAACAACACCATGAACGAAATGCTGCGCAAGCTGACCTTGATCAACGTGGTGTTCCTGCCCCTGAACCTGATTGCCAGCATCGGCGGCATGTCCGAATTCAGCATGATGACCAGCGGTGTCCCATGGTGGCTTGCCTATCCGGCATTGGTCCTGGCGATGCTGCTGTTGGGCGGGGTGATGGTTTTGTTCCTCAAACGCCTGGCCCGGGATTTTCGCGGGGAAAAGCGCGCAGCGGTTGTGGTCAAAGCCTCGCGTCCAGGCACTGCAAAGCGATTATTTACCCGCGTTTTCTCTTGATGGGGCAGGGTTCTGCCAAGGAGCTGTAGATGGACAATACCGTGATTGGTTTGCTGGTGGTCACCGCGATTTTGCTGGTTGGCGCTGCCCGCCAGCAAGAGATGATGGCGTTCAAATCCTTCTACACCACCAAACTAGGCGGGTTGTGTATCGGCTTGATCATGGTCAAGCAGATCATGGAGCGCTTTGGCGGGGAGGTCAGCCTCAGTAGCCAGGAGCAGACGGGGACCAGTGTTTGTCTCTGTTTCAAAGTCGCGAGCTGATCTCTTACCGTGAAACTGTGTCAGTCGACTCTGGACGCACAGCAGATCGATTCGATAGGGACTCGATAATCCGGCACTCTTCAATCACGCCGCCTTGGCAGCACGCGATCAACCGTGTCAGCTCGCTTTCCAGGCCTTGTAGATCACGGATGCGCTCTCTCACTTGAGCAAGCTGTAGTTCTACTTTGGCATCGACTGCTGCGCAGGAGTGTTCCTTCCGATCAGCCAGGCCGAGCAGTTCGCGCACATCATCAAGGCTGAAACCCAGCCCACGACTGCGTCGAATAAACAGCAGGCGATCGCGCTCGATCTCCGTGTAGAGGCGGTAGCCCGCGGGCGTTCTGGTGGCTGAAGGCAGCAACCCCTGTTGTTCGTAATAACGGATAGTCACTGCCTTGGTGTCCGCGGCCTTGGCCAACTGACCTACGGTGTAGTTCGATCCAGTCATGGTGCTTGACCTTATAGTTGCTAGAACCTTCATGCTATCGCAATCGATCATGCGTGAGGATGGGAAAATGGACAGCTGCTGCGAAAACAAAGCCGGTGAACTAGCGCAGCTGCGCGCCCGACAAAGCCGCATTCTCTACATCGTTCTGGCTATCAATGCGGTGATGTTTGTGGTCGAGTTTGCCGCCGGTCTGATTGCAGGCTCTACCGCGTTGCTGGGCGATTCACTGGACATGTTTGGTGATGCCTCGGTTTACGCGGTGACGCTGTTTGTGTTGCACCGAAGCGTTCGGGCGCGTGCCGGGGCTGCCTTGTTCAAAGGTGGCTTTATGCTGCTCTTCGGGCTCGTCGTGGTTGCCGACGCAGCTCGCAAGCTGATCTTGCAAGAAGTGCCTGAAGCGGGTTGGATGGGGGTGGTCGGGCTTATCGCATTGGCTGCCAATGGCATCTGCTTCTATCTGCTGTTTAGCCATCGTAGTGATGACTTGAACATGCGCTCGACCTGGCTCTGCTCACGTAACGACCTGATTGCCAATACCAGTGTGATTATCGCGGCCGGTCTAGTGGCCCTGACTGGCAGCCTGTGGCCAGATATCGCGGTGGGCCTGGCTATTGCTGCGCTGTTCCTGCATTCCGCTGGACAGGTCCTTCGCGAAGCCTGGCGTGAGTGGAAGCTCAATCCGCAGCCGGAGGTGGTCGCTCAGCCTGCTGAATGTTGCGCAGCGGAATCTACTAAACCTGCTGCTTCCTGCTGCGCCCCGGCATCCAGTACGGTCTCAACGTGCGAAGGATCAAAGCCTATGCTGGTAAGCCTCTGTGAGCCCGGACAATCCCCGGCAGAGCCGACTGAGGTCAAGTCGTGCTGTGGGCCCAAGCACTCCAACTAACTGGCTACAACACAAGGATAGTCATGATGCAACGAATCGGACGACAGCTGGCTGCTGCGCTATTGCTGCTAACAGCAAATGCTGCAATGGCCCAGGTGCAAGTACAGAACGCGCAGCTTCGACTGCTGCCCGGTGACTTACCGGCCGCAGGTTACTTTACGTTGACGAACACCGGTACCGAGCCGGTTGCGCTGAATGGTGCGCAAAGCAACATGTTCGGCCAAGTCATGATTCATCGAAGTACCCAGGAAAACGGCATGGCCAGAATGCAGCATATTGATCAGGTACAGATACCTGCGTCAGGCACCTTGGCCTTTGCTCCCGGTGGTTACCACTTGATGCTGATGCAGCGCCAGAAGCCGCTGGCTCTCGGTGATCAGATTGCGATAACGCTTCAATTTGCCGATGGTCAGACGCTCCCAGTGACCTTTACTGCAGTGCCTCCAGGCGCTAACTGAGGAACGCATATGAATCACGGTGTTACCCCCAGCTCTTGGATGTTGTTACTGTTGGCCTGGCTGCTCGCGCTAGCGTCCACACTAGTGGTGCTATTCGTTGGAGAGGTGATGGGGCAGGAGCCTTGTGTGCTGTGCTGGTTCCAGCGAGCCTTTATGTTCCCGCTTGCGATCATTTTGGCCATTGCTTGCTATCGCTCAGATTTTGCGGTCTGGCGCTATGCGTTACCACTCGCTATCGGTGGCGGGTTGGTTGCGCTGGGGCACAGCCTGCTCTATGCAGGCCTGCTTCCGCAGCCAATTGTGCCCTGTACTGCAACCGGTCCATCCTGCACGGACTCTGGTATGACGCTGTTTGGCGTTGTTCCGCTGCCTCTGTTAGCACTGGTTGCCTTTATGTCTATTTCTGTCCTGCTGCTTATCATCCGTCGGAGCTCTACAGCATGAATCGTCGTACCCTGGTCCTGACCATCAGCATTCTGGTGCTGGCTGCCTTTGGTGCGGCTGTCATGTTGTACCAACCAACGCCGCCCCCACCAGCTCAAACTTCAACGACGCCCCCTGCAGAACAACCTGTCAGGGCTACGGCCAACTTGGTGCGCTTCCATTCACCGTCGTTCGGTAAGGCAAACGCCCCGGTCACCATTGTCGAGTTCTTTGATCCTTCTTGTGAGGCGTGCCGCGCTTTCTATCCCTACGTCAAAAAGATTCTCGCGGAGCATCCTGACGATGTTCGTCTGGTCTTGCGCTATACGCTTTTGCACCAAGGTTCAGAAGAGGTTGCCCGTCTGCTCGAGGCGTCGCGAAAGCAGAATCTCTACCAGCAAGTGCTGGAGGCGGTTTTGGAGGCCCAACCAGGTTGGCATGATGATCCTCAAGTATGCTGTCCTACACCAACCGCCGTCACCTGTCGCTGGAGAAGCTGGACAAGGCCAACCGGGAACTGGTGGAACTCTACCTGCAGCTCGATTTGCCCAAGCTGTGGGGTGATGGCAAGGCGGTGGCCGCGGATGGCACCCAGTTCGACTTCTACGACGACAACCTGCTGGCCGGCTACCACTTCCGCTATCGCAAGATGGGCGCCGTGGCGTACCGGCACGTCGCCAACAACTACATCGCGGTGTTCCAGCACTTCATCCCGCCGGGCATTTGGGAGGCCATCTATGTCATCGAGGGTCTACTGAAGGCGGATCATAGTGTGGAGGTCGATACGGTCTACTCCGACACCCAAGGTCAGTCGGCCACCGTGTTCGCCTTCACTCACCTGTTGGGCATCAACCTGATGCCGCGCATCCGTAACTGGCGCGACCTGGTGATGTGCCGACCGGAGCGCTCGGCCTCGTACAAGCACATCAACCGCCTGTTCACCGACACCGCCGACTGGCAAATGATCGAAACCCACTGGCAAGACTTGATGCAGGTCGCGCTGTCCATCCAGGTGGGCAGGATCTCCTCGCCGATGCTGCTGCGCAAACTCGGCTCTTATAGCCGACGCAACAAGCTCTACCACGCCGCCCAGGCACTGGGCAGCGTGGTCCGGACGATCTTTCTGCTCAACTGGATCGGCAGCCGTGAGTTGCGCCAGGAAGTGACTGCCAACACCAACAAGATCGAGTCCTACAACGGCTTCTCGAAGTGGCTGTCCTTCGGTGGCGATGTCATTGCCGAGAACGATCCAGATGAACAACAGAAGCGCCTGCGCTACAACGATATGGTCGCCTCCTCGGTGATTTTGCAGAACACTGTCGACATGATGCGCATC
>JBOICD010000122.1:0-8992 GCA_050739855.1 Pseudomonas sp. | reverse complement strand
CGCCCCTGCTGCGCTTGCGGCCTGTTACGCACGGCCGGGATGTTCAAACATGAAGGTGTCAAGCCAATCCCTACAAGGAAGTCACCATGGAACTGCGCGACCTCAACCGTATTGACATCCAACAGCTACCCCATTCGCTACAGATGCTCATCGAATGCCTGGGCATTGAAAACGCTTACAACTTGACCTGTGCTTTCGGTGGCCGCCCCAAGTACATCCCCAAGCACCGTGAGCGCACCACACTGGCGCAGGTTCTCCCCGCGACAGCCCTGGACGCCCTGATCAAACGTTTTGCCGGTATGGCGCTGGAAATTCCCAAGGTCGACCACTTCCTGCGCCAACTGCGCAATCAACAAATCCAGCAGGAAAGCGCCGAGGGCCTCTCGCGCAGCATGCTAGCCAACAAATACGGCTTGAGCTTGCGCCAGATCGGCAACATTCGCCGCCAGGAGTCGTGTGCACACGCTCGCCTCACCCCTTGAGCCGCTAACCTCGGCACGCAAGACAAATCCGCACAATGATGTGCATTCATCAAAAGGAATTCCGTAATGGCAACTATCGATAACAGCTTGATCGGCTCGGTAATGAATGCCTTGCCACTGGACCGGATGATCTCCGGCCCTTTGCAGGCGATGATTCAGGCGCAAGTCACCGCGAGCAAGTCGTACGCCGACTTTCTTATGGGCGTGTGTATTCAGGATGGCAAGGCCGTCGCCATTCAGTTTGACTACGACGAAACCATCACCGATGAACAAGGGGTCTATAAGGGGACTGTCTCCAAGAAGATGCAGATCCCGCTGCTGGCAGCGGTTACCCACCCCAACATTGTCATTGAAGAAGGCAATATCGAGTTTGAGTTGACCATCAGCCAGCAAGCCGAAAGCACCACCGAGACCGGTGGTGAAGCGAGTTTCGGCGCCTCGCTGGGTTGGGGACCCTTCAAACTCAACGTCAAAGGCCAGGTCAGCCACAAGTCCAGCCAGACCCGTAAAACCGACACCCGTGCGCGCTATGCCTTCAACACCAAAGTCCGCCGCCAGGACCCACCAGAGGCGTTGATGCGCGTGATTGACTTCCTCACCGAGGCGGCTACCAAGCCGGTGGTCATGGGCGATGCCACCGCTCAAAACCTTGATGCACTGCCTGGATCAGCCCTGCCAATGCCCGACAAGGCAACGCAACCATAACTCATACCCGCTCGATCATGCTTTGCCAACGAATCCGGCCTCTCCCTCGTGAGAGGCCTCCTGCCAGAAACACAAGGAGTGCGAACGCTTGGATGATCTCTCCTCGAAAAACGCCCCCATCACCGCCAGCGATCTTTGTGACATTACCCGCGGCCTACAAGAAGCCGCTGCCGCCACCAATAATCTGATCGCCCAGCAGTACATCAAACTCTTCGATCAGTTTTTCGACTATGACGCCCAGTCACTGGGCTCACCGATGAAGGCCAAGATGGTTGAAGTGGCGATGGATGATCAGCACAAGATACACGTCCCGCTGATTGCCCTGGTTTCACCCAGGGGGCTGGCGCTGGAGCGTATGCAGGTCGACCTGTCGGTGAGAATCCAGAACACCGAAACCACCAAGGCCAGTGAGAATCTGCAGCGCGAGCGCTTCTATGTAACGGTAGGCGGCCAGAACAAGCGTAACGGTGACGCCCGTGATCCCGATGAAGTGCAAATCCGCATGCAGTTCCAGGCGTGCGAGCCTCCCGAGGCGCTAAACCGTCTGATCGAGGAGTACACCAACCTGATCAGCCCGCAACGACTGCCAAATCCTCCCAAGCCCACGGACGACAGCAACGAATTCATCGAAGCTGCCACCGTACGCGGATAGTGATTATCAAAAATCGCGCTTGTAGAAAATATCCAGAGAGCTTGCCAGGCCACTGGCAGCCTCCAGGTAGACCTTCTTGCTCAACTTGTAGCGCAAAGCAACGGTATTGACCGGTTCGAACACGCCCACGCCATAGCGCAAGCTCAAGCGTTCGGTGAGGTTACCGCTGGCCACCACGCTGGTGCTGGTACCACTGCCTTGAGTGTCCAGCTGGAAATCGTCGATCCCCAGGCTTGAGGCCAGGCTGCCAGTTACCCCGGCACTGGTAGCCAGGCCCAGGCCAAGTGCCGCTTGGGCGAGCACGTTGTTGTCTTCCCCCGTGGTACCCAAGGGGCGCCCCAATACCAGGTACGACAGCGCCTGTTCCTGACTCATGGCCGGCTCGGAAAACACCTGGGTGGTAGGCTGTTCGGCACTGCCGCTGAGACGGATCCCGGCAATCACGTCATCGGTCTGGCGAATAGCTTCGATGTCCAGGTAAGGCTGATCGATGGGCCCGGCAAACAACAGGCGCGCACGGCGGATGGTCAGGCGCTGGCCGTAGGCACGGTAACGACCGTCGGCCAGGCTCAGTTCGCCACGGGTGTCGAGGTTGTCGCCAATGTGCACATGGCCGAGCAGATTGGCGGTCAGGCCAAAGCCGCTGAACGACAACTTGTCCTGGCCCACCTCGACATCGATGTCCATGGCGACTGCCATCGGTGCCTTGCCCTCTTCGGTCTGATGACCGACGATCACCGTGTCATCAGAAACCTTGACGGTCGAAGGTGGCAGCTCACGCACCGTGATCTTGCCCTTGGGCACCCGTACCTTGCCCGCCACCGCCAGCCTGTCATCGAGCAGGCTGATCTTCAGGTCCGGCGCCACTTCCAGGTTCGCATAGGGCTCGACGGTGACCGGTAGACGTTGGCCCTGCAGCTGCAGGTCAACCGCCAGAGCCCGCCCCCAGCCGACCTGGCCCCGCAGGCTGCCCTGGCCGGCCTCACCACTTTTCCAGGCACCGTTGATCTGCACCTGCTCTCCAGCGATCAGCGCCTGCAGGTTCAAGTCTTGCAGACTGACCGGCAACTCTGCACCGGCAACTTCACCGCCGGTCAGGTTCAAGCTGCCGACAACCTGTGGCGCCAGCAACGTGCCAGACAGCTGCCCGCTACCGTTCAACTGGCCGGCCAGGCGCTCGACCATCGGTGCAAACGGGCGGGCAATGGCGATATCCAGCCCGCTCAGGCGAAAATCGCCGCTCAGTGGTTTGTTGGTGGCTACAGGATCGAGTCGGGTGACCAGGGACAGTTCGCCCAGACGCTCACCCTTGAAATCCAGACGGGTATCTACCCGGCGTGGCGCCAGGGTGCTTTGCAAACGCAGGGTCTGGTAGGGGAAATCCAGCCATTGATCCTTCTCGCGCAAACGCAGGGTGCCACCACTGGCATCGACCACAATGGTGCCTTTCGGACCACTGGCGGGCAGGTCCAGATTGATGTCGGCATTGAGCAGACCCTGCCAGGCGAAGTCCTTGGGCAACCATTGCGCCAGGCTTTGCAACGGGAATTGCTTGAGGTGATAACGCAGACGCGGCTCGGGCGCCAGACGCTGGTCGTCGCCGCACAGGCTGGCTTGTCCGGAGCGCCAGCAATGGGCGCCGAAATCCAGTTGTCCCGTGGCCAGGCGTTGTAGCTTCGCGGGTGCCTGCAATCGCCAGTCCTGACCACCGGCCTGGACCTGGCCACTGGCCAGGCGTCCACGCCAGTTGCCCTTGTCCAGCTGTCCATCCACACCCAGGTCAAGCTTGAGCTGCGGTCCGTCCAGCGCCAGTTCCAGCTGCTGTTGGCGAATATCTCCACGACCTTTGGCGTTGAGTACGCCCAGAGCGGTATTGCCCAGGCGAATTCCGCCCGCCTGCAGATCAATCACTGCACGCTGGGCACTGTCCAGCCGTGCATCCAGGCTCAAGCGCTGCAAGTGATTGTCAGCCTGGGCCAGTTGCTGCCCCTGCAAGGTCAGCGTGCCTTGCGGCGCCTGCAGGGTTCCGGCGACTTCCAGCTTACCCTTGAGCTGCCCCTGCAAGTGCGGCCAGAGTTGCCCCAGGCGTGAAAGATTGAGGTCCAGCTGACCGGCCAGGCGCTGCTGCAGACTGCCACTACCATTGATATGGTTGTCGCCCAGGCGCACCTCCAGAGTACCGAGCGTCCAGGTCTGCCCGGCGCCCTGAGCGACAGCCTTGAGCACCGCCGCCTGGCCGCGCAGACGCCCCTTGAGGTCAAGGTCGGCATCCAGGCTGAGTTCGCCGTTTTTAATCTGGCCCTTGCTGCGTAGCGGACCGGCCAGAGTACCGGGCAGCTCGGCGAGCCAGTAGGCCGGGTTCAGCGCCGACAGCTCGAGAGCGGCCTCCCAGGCCACAGCATCAGCAAACTGCACACTCACGCTTCCCGCGAGCTTGCCTTGCCCGGCATTGAGCGCCAACTGTGGCAGTGCAATCTGCTGCAGGTCGCCCTTGAACGGACTGCTCAGGCTGAACGCACCCGCCGGCCCGTCAAGGTCGCTCTTGAACTCGCCCTGATAGTTGCCATCGCGGTATTGCACCTGGCCATTGAAGCGGCGCAAGGTGACCTGCGGCGCTGGCTCCAGCGGATACAGACGCAGCCAGGGGAAGTCCAGCCAATCGATAGTCGCCTCGGCGCTCAAACCTGTTTGCCAGTCGGCACTGGCGGTGAGTTTGAGGCGCTGATCCGCGCTGGCAGTAAGGTCCAGGGCGCTCAGTTGCGCACCCTTGGCATCGACCTTGCCCTGCAGGCTCAAGGCCACAGGCTGCGGTTCGGCCGGCAGGCTGGCCGAGCCGAGCAATTGATAGCCGCTCTGCAGGTTGCCCTTGGCGCTAAGCTCCAGATTATTCAGTTGCAGCGTGTCAGGCAGCTCGGCGCCGGGTTTGAACGCCTGGGCACTGATCTGTAGCATGGCCGGCAACTGTTCGGCCAGCGCTTGCAGCTCACCACTGAGCCGGGCGTTCAGGTAACCGCTACTGTCGCCAGTGAGTTTGAGGGTTTTCTGCAGCTCACCATCAATCTGTACAGCCAGCTGCCAGTCCTGGCCATCGACCTTGGGCAGCTGTAACCGCCCCTGGACCTGCAACGGCCAGTCACCCTCAGGTTGCAGCTGGCCTTGCAGGCTCAAATGCAAATCATCGCGTTGCAGTTGCAGGCTGTCGATCTGCAAGCCCGCAACGGTCCAGTGAGCCGCCAGTTGCAACTGGCTCAGTTGCTCAGTGCCATCCAGACGCAGGTGCCCGATGCGCACCTCACCCAGCTCGATTGCCAACGGTAGTTTCAGCGCCGGCAATTGCAGCGGCCCGCTGTCGGGCTTGGTCTCGCCAGGGGCGAAGGCGAGATTGACCTGCTCGGCCTGCAGGCGCTCGATACACAAGGTCATGCGCAACAAGCACGACGGTGACCAGGCGAACACCGGTGCAACCAGTTCGACCCGGTCGGCGCCCTGCTCCCACAGCACGCGCTCGGCCTGCCATTGACCACCCAGGCGCCCCTGGAACTGCTCAAGTTGCAAGCCCGGCACCAGTCCCAGCGCCCAGCGGCTGCCCGCCTGGGTCCCCAGTAACAGGCTCAGCAACAACACCAGCAGGAGCAGCAGTGTCAGCACCGCGAGCAGGATATTTCTGAAAACGCGACTCACAATTCCGGCCCCATGGAGAAGTGCAGACGAAAGCCGCCATCGTCATCCAGCGCGTGGGCCAGATCCAGACGCAGCGGCCCGACCGGAGAAACCCAGCGCACGCCAATACCGACACCGGTCTTGAGGCTGGGAAATTCCAGGTTGTTGAATGAGTTACCCTGGTCGACAAAAGTCGCCACCCGCCACTTTTCCATGACTTCGTACTGATACTCGGCACTGCCGGCCACCAGGTAGCGGCCACCGATTCGATCACCATCGGAGTTTTCTGGTGACAGGCTCTGGTAGTCATAGCCCCGCACACTCTGGTCACCACCGGCAAAGAAACGCAGCGAAGGCGGTATCGAACGCTGATAGTCGTTGGTAGCGCTGCCACCGACTTGTACACGACCGAGGAAACGGTGTTTCTGAGCCAGTGTGGTCAAACCCTTGAGTACCACGTTGGCATGCAGCAGGTTGGTATCGGACACCAGCCCTTCTTTGGCCGCCTGTACATCGAACTGCAGGCGATAGCCGTTGTGCGGGTCAATGCGGTTGTCGCTACGCAGATAGGAATAGCTGACGCCAGGCATCAACAGGTTGCTCAGGCCCGAGTCATCACCCAGGCGATACTCTTCGCGCTGGTACTTGAGCGACAGCACGCGCTGCCAGCCACTGGGCAGCTTGCTGTGCCATTCCGGGCCAACGGTGAGCAGCTTGCTCAGTGTGTCGGTGCCGGCAATTTCTTCATTCTGGTAGCCACCGGCAAAGCGCAATTTGTCGGTCAACGGTGGATCAAGGGGTATGTCGTACCACAACCCGACGTTCTGCCGGGGGGCCGACAACTCGGTTTCCCAACCATAACTATGGCCCTGCGGATTGACCCAGTGGCGGGTCCAGTTGGCCTTGCCACGCGGCCCGACGTCAGTCGAAAACCCCAGACCCAGGCCCATGGTGCGTGGCTTGCGGGTGCTCAGTTGCACCGCGACGGGAATGTTTTGCGCTACCGCGGCCGTGGGCGCGGCATCGACCCGCACGCCTTCGAAATAGCCGCTCGATTGCAGGGCATTGTTGAGTTCGGCAATCAACTCGGAATCGTAGGGGGTGTCGGCCTTGAACGGCACCATGCGCTGCAGCAGGGTCTCGTCGAACGGGGTGTCGCCGGCGAAACTTACCTTGCCCAGGCGATAGCGTGGGCCACTGTCATAGATCAATTCGATATCGGCAACGCCAGCCTGGGGATCAACCGCCAGGCGTTGGCGCACGAAACGCCCGCTGAAGAAACCGTAGCGCGCAGCCTGGTTCTGGATCAGCCGTTTGGCGTCTTCGTAATGCCCATGGTTGAGCACTTCACCTGAACGCAGGACCTTGCTGTCGGGCATGCGAAATGCTTTGAGTTCAGTGGCCGGACCATCAATGCGGATGGTCACGTCACGCAGGTGCACGGGCTCGCCAGGGTCGATGTTGAGGATCAGTTGCGGGCCCTTGTCGGCCTTGGCCGGCGCCTTGACCTCACTGTCGATCTGCGCCTGATAGTAGCCCAGTGCCTGAGCCGCCTTGCGCGCCTGCTCGACAGCCCCACGGCTGAAGCGCAGCAGCGCCTCTTCATCGCGTTTACCAAGGCTGCCGATATAGCCCTCGACATTGGCCTTGAGTTCGTTATTGGCAGGTTTGACCTTCACAACCAGCTCGCTCTGCGCGTACGCGGCAACGCTGGCCATCCATAGAATCAAACCGCAGGTGAAGCGTCCTGAATGCGTCATAGGCGCGGATGCTACCAGAGCTTGGCGCCAGCATGGAGTCCGAGGCTCTCGCGCCTGTTATGCCGGCATGGCCGATGCACGTTGAGATGGCTGGGGATTGGGATGAAAGAACACATGTTCGCGCACTGGTCCTACAGCAATTTCGCCGATTTCCTGGTAACCCTGGCGCTGATAAAAGGCCAGATAGTGTTCATTTCCGGTGTCCAGCACCACGCCTTGGGAGTGTTCGTCCTCGGTACACCAGTCATGTACAGCTTGCAACAATTGCTCACCGTAGTGCTGACCCTGGAACTGCGGATGAATCCCCAACAGCGGCAACACATGCACGGCATCGCCCGGCAGGCAGGCCATCAGCGCCGCCTGATAATCGAGGTAACGCCGGGTGCAACGAAAACCGGTACTGAGGACCATGCGCATGCGCCACGCCCAACTTTCAGTGATGCCCAGGCGACGCTGTGGCGGTGCAATCAGGGCAATACCGATCAGCCGGTCGTCAACCAGCAGCCCCAATGCCGGCAACTCCTGAAGAAAATGCTGCTTGACCAGTTCGCGCACCGTGGCGCGAATGCGCTGGTCATAGCCAGGGCGCTGCGCCTCGAACAGAAAGGCAAAGGTCGGCTCATGCCGATAGGCGTGATACAACAATGAACGCGCCTCACGGCTGTAGCCACCATCAAGCAGGCGGACCTGAGCCGGGACAGCAGTCGATTCGGTCATGCGGACAAACCTCCACAAATGGGCATTCATTGCCTTCAAGGCGTACGTTGCGCCGACGTTCGCCCCGAGCACCACGTTAGCAGCCTATGCAGTGGCGCGCCACGCTGGCCGCAGCCGTCGATGTCGGCTAGGATCCTTGGTTTTACCAGGATTGTGTTTCCCATGAAGATCGTCTCGTTCAACATCAATGGCCTGCGCGCCCGGCCCCATCAGTTGGCGGCGTTGATCGAAAAGCATCAGCCAGACGTGATCGGCCTGCAGGAAACCAAGGTCAGCGACGATCAGTTTCCGTTGGCCGAGGTCCAGGCTCTGGGTTATCACGTGCATTTCCATGGCCAGAAAGGCCACTACGGCGTTGCTCTGCTCTCGCGCCAGGCGCCGCTGAGCCTGCACAAAGGTTTTGCCAGCGATGAAGAGGATGCCCAGCGCCGCTTTATCTGGGGCACCTTCGCCGATGCCGATGGCACACCGATCACCATCATGAACGGCTACTTCCCCCAGGGCGAAAGCCGCGACCACCCGACCAAGTTCCCAGCCAAACAGCGCTTTTACAGCGACCTGCAGGCCTTATTGGAAAGCCAGTTCAAGAACGACCAGCCGCTGCTGGTCATGGGCGATGTGAACATCTCCCCCGAGGACTGTGACATCGGCATCGGCGCCGACAACGTCAAGCGCTGGCTCAAGACCGGCAAATGCAGCTTCCTGCCCGAAGAGCGCGAGTGGATGGCACGCCTGAAGAACTGGGGCCTGGTCGACAGCTTCCGTCACCTGCACCCTGAGGTTGCCGACCGTTTCAGCTGGTTCGACTACCGCAGCCGCGGCTTCGAAGACGAGCCCAAGCGCGGCCTGCGCATCGACCTGATCATGGCCTCCCAGGGCTTGCTGCCGCGGATCAAGGCAGCTGGGGTCGACTACGACCTGCGCGCCATGGAAAAGCCTTCGGACCATGCGCCGATCTGGCTGGAGCTGGCTTAGTACTGACTTTTCGCGGGGCAAGCCCGCTCCCACTGTGGGAG
>JBOICD010000121.1:0-9005 GCA_050739855.1 Pseudomonas sp. | reverse complement strand
ACCTTCGCTACGCCACTGCCATCGCCTGGATGCTGATCGAAGAACAAGCCGCCGAACTCCCCGCTGCCGACGAGCTACTAGGCCTGGCACGTATCTGGCGCCAGACCTTCCAACCCCAGGGACGCCTGCGCGACTTCACCTGCGCCTGGCAAACCTGCATCGCGCCTGTGACTCTTGAAGCCTACTGACAGTCACTGAACTCCATATTCGGAAAACTCCCACCAATCTGGTCGGATTGTCCTACAAAACTGCTCTATCTCCTGCGATACAGCCTATAGCGCTGCGGGCGAAATGTTGGTAGTTTTCCGCCCCGGAAATCCCAAGGAGTTCTAATAATGAAAAAAGTAATGCTCAAAACCTCTCTCGGCCTCGCCGTCACTCTCGCCTCGACTCAATTGTTCGCCAGCGGCTTTGCCCTCAACGAACAGAGCATCAGCGGCATGGGCACAGGTTTCGCGGGTCGTTCTTCTTCTGCCGATGATGCCAGCACCGTATTCGGCAACCCTGCCGGTATGTCACGCCTGAAACGTGAACAAGTCACCGTTGGCGGCGCAGCCATTATTGCCAAAACCGACATCAAGGACGGTCGCGGCACCTTTGGCGGCAGCAACGACGGCGACATGGTTCCGACCGTCGGCGTTCCAATGGGCTTCTACGTCAAGCCAATCGATGAACACTGGGCTTTCGGTATCGGTATGTATGTACCGTTCGGCCTGGTCACCGACTATGAAAACGGCTTTGCCGGCCGTTACTTCGGCAGCAAAAGCGAAGTCCAGATCGTCACCCTGCAGCCAACCATCAGCTATGCCTTCAACGACAAGGTTTCGATCGGTTTCGGCCCGACCATCAACCGCATCGACGGCACCCTGGAGTCTGCCGCGCTGAACCGTCGCAGTGCAGTTCCAGGCACCAATGACGGCAAAGTGAAGATCTCCGGTGACGACACCGCCATCGGTTACAACATCGGTATTCTGGTTCAGGCAACCGACAGCACTCGCGTCGGCCTGACCTACCACTCGATGGTCGATTACAAGCTCGAAGGTGACACCAAGATTTCCGGCTCCGGCTTCGGCCCGTTCAGCGGCAGCAAGTTCGACGCCACGCTGAAAATCAAGACCCCGGAATCGGTCGACTTCTCGGTTACCCACGAGCTGGACGCCAACTGGACGCTGTATGCCGGTAGCACCTGGACCCGCTGGAGCCGCCTGGAAGCCATCACCGTCAACAACGAGGGCGTCCCAGCCCTGTTGAATCCATCGCTCGGCCAGATCAGCGAAGAGCAGAACTGGCATGACACCTGGGCTCACGCCATCGGTGCAGCCTACAAGCTGAACAAGGAATGGACCCTGCGCGCCGGCTTCAGTGTCGACCAGGCGCCAACCAACAACGCCAACCGCTCGCCGCGCATCCCGACTGGCGACCGCAAGGTGTTCAGCCTGGGTGCTGGCTGGAGCCCGAACGATGACATGACCATCGACGTGGCCTACTCCTACCTGATGGAAGAAGACGTCAAGATCAATCAGCGCACTTCGCTGAGCGACCCTGCCCACTTCAAAGGCTCCTACAGCGCCAAGTATGAAAACAGCGCTCACGGTCTCGGTGCTTCCCTCACCTACCGTTTCTGATTTCATCCCGCTGTAAAAAAACCGCCTCCGGGCGGTTTTTCATTCTCGTTCGCCAGCCGGCCAGGCGCTGCCCAGGCACTTCTGCAGATATTCCATGAATACCCGCACCTTGGGCGTCATGGCAAAACGGTCGGCCACACACAGATAGATATCCATCGGCTCGGTCTGGGCATAAGCCTGGGCGGGCTGTGAGTATTCGAACAGCGCCACCAGCTGCCCGCGCTCGATATAGGGACGGGCGACGAATTCAGCCAGACGTGCGATGCCGCCATGATTGACGGCCATCTGGGTCAGCACATCGATGTCGTCGCTGATCAACACATCAGCAAACTCGGCATCAAAGCGCAGGCCATCGCGCACAAACCCCCAGCGCAGAAAGCGCCCGTCCACCGGGTAGCGAAACACCAGACAACGATGCTGCTTGAGCTGCTCCGGCGCACCTGGCCACCCGGCCTGAGCCAGATAGTCCGGTGAGGCACAGCAAATGAACGGCACCCGGGCAATGCGCCGTGCCAGCAGGCCATCATCCAGCTGCGGCTTGACACGGATACTGACGTCGACACCTTCCTGGGTATGATTGACCCGCCGATCACTCGTAACCAGTTCAATCGAAAGCTGCGGATAGCGGGCGCTGAACGCCGGAATCAATGGCGCCAGCACATGACGACCGAATGCCGAAGACGAGGCAATACACAAACGCCCCTTGGGCTCACAGTCAGGGGTGGTGACTGCCAGGTGCGCCTGTTCAAGGTCACGTTCAATGTGTTTGACCTTCTCGTAATAAAGCGTGCCACTGGGTGTCAAGGCCATGCTACGAGTGGTCCGCGACAATAGCCTGACCTCGAGGTGCGCTTCCAGGCGAGCAATGTTCTGGCTGACCGCCGCGGCACTCAAACCCAGGGTTCTGGCGCCGCCAGCAATGCTGCCCGCTTCGACAACCTTGATGAAACTCTTGATCGAGCCGAGCAGATTCATGCGGATCAGTCCGAGATTCGTAAGATTCTCTTTATAAAGACCTAAGCCGAACCCGTCTACCTGAGCCGCTGTCGCGCTTGCTAGGCTGCGCCCTCCACACCACACAAGGAGTCCGCATGACAACCCAGAATGCCACCCGTAGCCGCCGCAAACTTGGCGTTCGCGCCACACCTTACGTGTTCGCCTTCTACATGTCGGCGATCATGGCCTTGCTGATGTGCTTCGTGATCACCGCCGCCAACGCCGGCGTCGACGCGTACTACCTGAGCAATGTGCTCAAGGCCTATCAGTTGGCCATGCCGGTCGCATTCGCCTGCGTCCTGGTAGTACGCCCGATTGTGCTCAAACTGGTGGCCTGGACCGTTCACCCCAGCCACTGAAACCGCAGGTCACGGCTGCGAAGCGATGGCCTTCTCGATAGCGGCCGTGAACTTGGGATCATCCGGCTTGGTCAGGCTGGGGAAACTGGCAATCACCTTGCCTTGGCGATCGACAACATACTTGTAGAAGTTCCACTTCGGTGCACTGCTTTGCTCGGCCAGGCCCTTGAACAACGCAATAACATCGTCACCACGCACCGGCTGCGGCTTGGTCATGGTGAAGGTGACGCCATAGTTGGCGTAGCAGACCTTGGCAGTCTTCTCGATGTCGGCGTCTTCCTGCTTGAAGTCGTTGGACGGCACACCGAGCATTTCCAGACCCTGCTTGCGATAGGTCTTGTAGACGCTTTCAAGTCCTTCAAATTGCGGGGCGAAGCCGCAATAGCTGGCGGTGTTGACCACCACCAGCGGCTTGCCGGCAAAACGCTCGCACAAATCGATCTGCTCCTTGCCACGCAATTCCGGCAGGCTACCCTGGTCCTTCAGCAGCGCCGGACACTCGGCTGCCTGCACAGATGCCGCAGCCATCAGAGTGAACAGTGGAACCAACATCCAGCGTGTGCGCATCATCGTCTCTCCATTGAGCCAGCATTTATTGCTCAGAATACGCCTAGCACACGCCCATGCCCAACTGCATCAACGCCAGCCCCCCCTCATGCCAGCCCCACCAGATCAGGGCCAGCAGCAGTAGCGCGACCAGGGCCAGGAGCCCGCGCAGGGCAAAGCGGTTCATGCCGCTTGCGCCTGCAGGCGCGCCACAGGGCGTTCGCGCACCGGCCAGTTAAGCGCTGCCGCCAACAGGCTGAGCAGGATCGAGATCTGCCAGACCAGGTCGTAATTACCGGTCTGGTCGTACACCACGCCACCCAGCCAGCCACCGAGGAACGCCCCCAGTTGGTGGAACAGGAAGACAATACCGCCGAGCATCGACAGGTTGCGCACACCGAACAGGGTCGCCACCGTGCCATTGGTCAGCGGCACCGTCGACAGCCACAGCAGGCCCATGGCGATGCCGAACAGGTAGGCGCTGAACTGGGTGACCGGTGCCCACAGGAACAGCACGATGACCACCGCGCGCAACAAATACAGCGCGGTCAGCAAACGTGGCTTGGACATCCGCCCGCCCAGCCAGCCGGCAGTGTAGGTACCGACGATATTGAACAAGCCCACCAGCGCCAGCACCGTGGTGCCAATGGTTGCCGGCAAGTGCTGGTCGACCAGATAGGCCGGCAGGTGCACGCCGATGAACACCACCTGGAAACCACAGACAAAAAAGCCCAGCGCCAGCAACCAGAAACCGGAGTGCGAGCAGGCCTCATGCAACGCCTGGCCCAGGCTCTGCTCGCCCCCCTGGCTGGGCAGCGGACGATCTTTCAACAAGCCCACCAGCGGCACGATGAACGCCACCAGCAGGCCCAGCACCAGCAACGCTGCCGACCAACCCAGCCAGCCAATCAGGCCGAGAGTACCCGGGAGCATGGCGAACTGGCCGAAGGAGCCTGCGGCACTGGCAATACCCATGGCCATGCTGCGTTTTTCTGCCGGTACGGCACGACCGACCACGCCGAGGATCACCGAAAACGAGGTGCCGGAAAGGCCAATACCGATCAGCAGGCCAGCGCTCAAGGACAGGGTCACCGCCGAATCCGACATCCCCATCAACACCAGGCCTACGGCATAGAGGACGCCGCCGACCATCACCACTTTTGCCGCACCCAGGCGATCGGCCAGGGCCCCGGCGAAGGGCTGCGCCAGGCCCCAGATCAGGTTCTGCAAGGCAATGGCGAAGGCGAACACTTCACGCCCCCAGCCAAATTCCGCGCTCATCGGCGCCAGGAACAGGCCGAAGCCATGCCGCACACCCAGCGAGAGCGCCAGGATCAACGCCGCCCCCAGGAGAATCCAACCACTGGTCCGCCATACCGATGTCATTATTGTTTTCTCCAGACTGCCGCAAGGTTATACGGGTATATACCCGCTTTTAGTCGAAAAAGGCTCAAGCCAGTATCTCTAACAGACGTACCAGTTCATCACGCTGCCCTTCACCCAGGGTATCGATCAGGCTTGCCTGGGCTTTTTCCCAGGCTGGCTCGGCTGCTTGCAAACGCTCATGGCCCTGCTCGGTCAGCAGCACCAGGCGATTGCGCAGATCGCGACCTTCAGCCAGCGCCACCAACCCTTCAGCTTCCAGCACCCGCAGGTTTCGCCCCAGGGTGCTGCGATCCAGGCCCATGGCCTCGGCCAGGGTCGAAATACTCGGCTGGTCGAGGCGACGCAAATGCCGCAACAAGGAAAACTGCGCGACATTGATCCCGAAGCCTTCAAGGGCCTCGTCATAGTGCCGGCTGACCCCGCGGGCAGCACGACGCAGGTGGGTGCAGATGCATTCACTGGTCAACATGGATACGTGTATATACCCGCACATTTGTCGGCGCAAGTATTTCCTGATCGAACTACGGCTGCAGGCGTTTTCGAATCGGCTCGAATTCGGCTGTGGCCTGGCGTTTCAGCGGGTCAGGGCGCCCCTGCTCTATCGCCTGCCAATAAGCCCAGGGCACCTTGGCGCTGCCCAGCTCATAGTCCATGCCGTCCCAGCTGTCTTCGCGAAAGCTGTAGAAGGCCCAGTGCAGATTGGCCCGGTCAAGCGTACCCAGCACATCCTCCAGGTACTGTCGGCACCCCGGCAAGCGGCGCATGCAGCCAAACTCGCCTGCAACCAGTCGGCTGGCGGGCACTTGATGCGTTTGCGCCCACTGCAACGGGCTTTGCAGGTAAGCCTCGACCCTGGCGCTGTCCCACGCCTGCTGCTGCCCGGCAAACTTCACAGGTCCCGGATAGGCATAAGGTTTTGCCCGGTTCATGTTTGGCGCGCTGGTCGCCTGATAGGGTTCATACATATGAAAGCTGTACAGCACCCGTGTATCCGCCAGTGCCGCAGGCCAATAGACAAAGGCATCGGCACCGGCATACCAACCGGCATCGACCATCACTGGCGTCAGCGGGTCGACTTCACGGAGGGCGGCGATGATCTGCGTGTAGAAACCAGGCAAATCACGGGCGCCGCCCTGCTGCTGCCGATACCAGGCGCGCATCCCGGTGGCGGTTGCATGCTCGGCAAGCCCGCCCATCTTCTCCGGCGCCGGCTCGTTGATCAGGTTGTAGGCGGCAATTGCCGGATGATCCTTGAGCGCTGCGGCCAGATCACGCCAGAACGCGGCTGATTGCGCCCACCAGGCCTTGTCCTGCCAGAGGCGGTCGTCGAAACGATCATGATTGTTCTGCGCCCAGCGCATGCCCGGTAATGACAGCGGCGCAATGACCACCTTGAGCCCAGCGGCATGGGCGGCATCGAGCGTCTTGCGCAGTTGCGCCAGGTCTTCGGCCGCCAGCCCGTTGTAGCCGTCGGCATCCCCCAGCAGGAAGTCACGACCGGCAGGCTGCCACTTGTCATAAGACAACCGGACCCAGGTCGCGCCGTAGTCTTTGAGCGCCTGGAAGTACGCCTGATCAGGCGGCAGTCGATTGAAACTGTTGCCACCGTGGCGTGGTGTATCCCAGAAATCGATCAGGTCCGCAGCCTGGGTGCTGCCGAACAAACAACACAGGGCCAGCAGCCCGCCTCGTATTAATTCCCGCATATGCCACCTCCCGACCAGGAAGGGGGCAGCATACGCCTGTGACGGCCCAGGGAAATGGCGCCCCGGATGGCCAGGAATTACAGCGTCAGGCTGAGTAAAACCGTCAACTCCAGCAATTCCAGTAACGCGCCAGCGGTGTCACCAGTGGCCCCGCCCAACCGCTGAATCATCAGTCGACGAAACCAGAAAAAAGCTACACCCGCTACAGCCAAAACATACAAGCCTTGCAGACCTGTCAGACACAGACACAG
Organism: Pseudomonas sp.; assembly: GCA_050739855.1. Classification (GTDB taxonomy): domain Bacteria; phylum Pseudomonadota; class Gammaproteobacteria; order Pseudomonadales; family Pseudomonadaceae; genus Aquipseudomonas. Next base: position 2,136 of record JBOICD010000121.1, on the reverse strand, counting down.
GACGAAACTGGCAAGCAGCACCCATGCCCCGCTACGCCGTGGCACGTGATCGGCCAAGGCCTGGCCCAATCCCCCGGCGCGCACATAGGGCGTGGACAGAAACAGCCCGAGCAAAGCCGCCCGGCCCAGCAACGGCGCCAGTATCAGCAACAGGCCCTGACCTCGCTCCACCAGCACCAGCAACGCGCAGAACTTGAGCAGCAGCACCAGCACCAGCGTCACCACGGCAATCGGCCCGCTGCGCGGGTCTTTCATGATTTCCAGGGTGCGCTCGCGGTCACCGAAGCCGCCCAGCCAGGCATCGGCACTGTCGGCCAGGCCATCCAGGTGCAGGCCGCCACTGAGCAGCACCCAGGCACAGAGCAACAAGGCGGTGTGCAGCAGCAACGGGCTGCCGTCGAGCACGGTATTCAAGCCCCACAGCAGCACGCCAAACAACAGCCCCACCAGCGGATAGAGCAGCAGCGAGCGGCCCAATTGCTCAGGTGTCGGCATCCCCGGCAAACGCACCGGCAGGCTGCTGAGAAACTGCAAGGCAATCCAGAACGCGAGCATTTCAGTGCACTTCCCGCAGACTGCCGTCGGCTTGCACTTCAAGGCGGCACAAGGCGCCATGACCGACCTCGACCTGCAGTAACTGTTCACGGGGCAGGCCCCTGGCCCGCGCCAGCAACAGACGCATCACACCACCGTGGGTAACCAGCAACAGGTGCTTGCCAGCATGTTCCTGGTGCAATTCGGCAATGGCGGCCAGCACCCGCTGCGAGAAGTCGAGCACCGGTTCACCGTCAGGCGGGGTGAAGGCATAGGGATCCGTCCAGAACTGCCCCAATTGCTGCTCATGGGTGAGCATCAACTCGGCGGCACTGCGCCCTTCCCACTCACCAAAATGCAGCTCCTGCAACCCGGGCGCCAACTGCACCGGCAGGCGCATTTGCTCACCCAGCGCCTGGGCAAAACGGGCACAGCGCTGCAAGGGTGAGCTGACCAGAACCTGCCAGGGCCTGGCGGTGTCAACCGCTGCCTGCATCTGCGCCCAGCCCTTGGCGGTCAGCGCATCGTCGAGGCTACCGCGCAGGCCACCGCCCAGCTCGGTTTCACCGTGGCGCAGCAAGTCGATAATCATGCCGGACGGTCCGCCACCGCGGCTTCGGCGAAAGTCGCCATCTGCCCGTGCAGGTCGCAAGCCAGACGCAACACGGGGACGGCCAGCGCCGCACCACTGCCCTCACCCAGGCGCAAACCGAGTTCCAGCACCGGTTCTGCATCCAGCTCGGCCAGCACCCGACGGTGCCCGGGCTCAGCGCCACGGTGACCGAACAGCAGCCAGTCACGGCAGCCCGGATTGATCCGCACCGCGACCAACGCGGCAACGGTACAGATAAAGCCATCGATCAATACCGCGACCCCGGCCTGGGCGCAGCCCAGATAGGCCCCGACCAAGGCGGCGATTTCAAAGCCGCCAAAGCAGAACAACTGCTGCAACGGATCATCCGCCAGGTCCTTGTGCAGTGCCAGGGCGCGCTCGATCACCTCGGCCTTGTGGCGAACGCCAGCGGCATCCAGGCCGGTACCAGGACCGCTGAGCTCGATCGCCGGACAACCGAGCAAGGCACAAGCCAAGGCACTGGCTGCGGTGGTATTGCCAATACCCATCTCGCCGCCAATGAACAGCTGGGCGCCGCAGGCCGCCGCGCGCAAGGCACTCTCACGACCACCTTGCAGCGCTTGCATGCCCTGATCCCAGGTCATTGCCGGAGCCTTGGCAAAATTCGCCGTGCCCGGCCCCACCCGCAGGTGACGCACACCCGGCAGGCTCAAGTGCGGGTCGATGGTGCCCAGGTCCACCACCTCCAGCTGGGCATTGAGCTGACGCGCCAGCACACTGATCGCCGCGCCACCACCAACAAAGTTCTGCAGCATCTGCGCGGTCACCGCCTGGGGATAGGCAGAAACACCTTCGGCGACCACCCCGTGATCGCCCGCGAAGATCGCAATGCTCACCTGGTCCAGGCGGGGTTTGAGTTGCCCCTGCAAACCGGCAAGCTGTACCGCAATCAGTTCCAGCCGCCCCAGGGAGCCGGCCGGCTTGGTCAATTGCTGTTGACGCGCCAGGGCCTGGTCGCAGGCAGCCTG
>JBOICD010000120.1:0-9092 GCA_050739855.1 Pseudomonas sp. | reverse complement strand
TGGACGACGAAGCCTTGCTCCAGCAGGTAGCGGGTATCGCGGCCGGCGCCGCAACCAACGTCCACGGCGATGCTGCCGGCGGTCAAGCCTGATTGTTCAACCGCCTGGATCAGATGCGGGTAGACCGGTACTTGCAGGGCTGCGATGTGATACTGAGCTTGGCTCAAGGCTTTGTTATTCACGGGCGAGGAGTCTCCAGCGCGTCAGCGGGTTGTTGTTTGAGGATAAAGTTGCTCAGTGCCTGAACCAGGCCTTCTGCCAGGGGCAATTGCGGGTTGCTGTAGGCGGCCAGGCCATGCACTGGTGGTCAGTGGTAATGAGGCGGCCAGGGCTATAACGAATGCTTTGATCCATTGCATCTACACCGCGACTCCTGTCAGGGCTGGGAAACAATTTTCATTATTGATTGAGGTGTGCGGGCAAGACTGTATCGCTTGAGTCTGGGGAGTGCAATTCAGGCGGGTCGTCATCCGGCCTTGCGCAGGGTCAGGTTGATCCGCAGATTGCCCAGCAGCGGATGTGCCCCCGGCTTGAGGGGCAGTACCCCGTGGTAGCGCAAGCGGTCCTCGCCACCCCAGACCAGCACGTCACCATGGCGCAGGCCAATACGCCGGGTGGGTTCTTTACGGGTGTGCCCGCCCAACAGAAACACTGCGGGCAACCCCAGCGACACCGACACGATCGGCTGGGTGAAGTCACGCTCGTCGCGGTCCTGATGCAGGCTTAAGCGATTGCCTGGGCGATAACAGTTGACCAGGCAGGCGTCGGGTTGAAAGTCGTTGAACCCGGCCAAGGCGGCTGCGCGGCTGGCCAGTTCCAGCAGTATCCCGGGCAATACCGGCCAGGGTTGATTACTCAGGGGATCGACCGGGCTGTAGCGGTAGCCTTGACGATCACTGACCCAACCCAGTGCACCGCAGTTGGTCAGCCCCACAGCCATCTTCAGCCCACCGGGTGTGGACATATGGCGAAACGGCGCCTGGGCGACAACCTCACGCAGTACCGGCAGCAACGCCTGAACCTGGGGCAGGGCAAAGCCTGGCAAAACCACCGCTTGTTTGCCGACCCACTGCGGTTGCAGTGGATCTTGAGGATTGAACAGGTCCAGTTCGGTTTGCATCATCGACGGCAGATTACGACGTGGGCAGGGGGCATGCGCTGTATGATAAGACGCTTTAGCGGGCATGCGTCACCCTGAACCCTGCGTTCGAACCCGGGGTTCACGGGCGCTTGGCGCTCCTTGTAGAAAAAAATAAACTTTTTGAATTCAAGGGGTTGCCAGCTCAATCGAATGAGTCCATAATTGCGTCCATCGAAAACGAGGCAGCTGAAAAGCCTAGCGTTTTCAAGGGGATAGCGGTTGTATTGAGTTGTTTCCTTAAAGAGTTGTATATGTTGGAGATCGCTTGTTCCAGGGTCTCGGGCATTTGAGGCCGAGTAGCAAAGTGGTTATGCTCCGGATTGCAAATCCGTCTACGCCGGTTCGATTCCGACCTCGGCCTCCATTATTGAAAGCCCCGCAGATTAACGTCTGCGGGGTTTTTCTTTGTGCGCTCGAAAAGCTGATCGTTTCCGCATAACGCCCATGGCTGTTCTTCTGCCACGCTGGCGGCTATGCAATGGAGATGAGAGGGAGGTATCGTCTACCCTGGGCAACCAGGCGTTGCGAGGTGGTTGCTAGAGCTCTGTCACTTAATATTAAGGATTGATCTTGTGCCGAACTCAGTGATTGTCAAGAGAAAGGTATTGTTCGGTGACTGCGACCCGGAGGGGATTGTCTACACGCCCAGGTTTTCGTACTTCGTTATTGAAGCCGTTCATGATGCACTTACAGTTTGGCTGTCCGGTCCTGGATTAAGAACCCTGTTAGGCTTTGATTTACTGCCTCCGGCAAGGGCATTTTCGCTAGAGTTTCTTCATCCGGTCACTTGGGATGACGAGCTTTCCATGAAGGTCAGTGTTTCCAGTGTTTCGCTTCACGCGTTCACATTTCTAGTCGAGGGGAATGTAGCGCCAGATATCAAGGCATTTACCGCTAGCCTGACACACGTTTGCGTCTCACCGGTGACCAGAGAAATTATTGAGGTTCCTGAACCGCTGAGGGCGTTACTTGTCCCTGATGTGTGCAGAGGAAGTGGAGCTACGGCTGGAGGCTGAGCCCCTGGTTGATGGCCACCAGCGTTCCAGCGCACGAATGCATCCATTGCGAGCTCGTTTGAACAGCAATGCAGGGGATGTGTTATGAGCTGTAAAGCTGTTGGCTATGTAGGTTAGGCGCAACTGTTCTCTTGCGGCATGCAAGAAGATGGCAGCGCAGTAAAAAGCCCGCCGAAGCGGGCTCCTTCCTGGTGCTGAAACGAAAAGACTACTGAGTAACTGCCCGCAGCCTGATACCACTGACTTCGACCTGCTGGCCGATGGCGAACGCTTCGCGAGGAGAACGAACAGTTTTTACCTCACCGGTGCTGCTTCGCACCTTGTAAGCTCGTCCTTCTTGCCCGGTTGCAGACTGCACTCCGGATCCGACAAAAAAACCTACACCTGCCCCTACCAATGCTCCTATCGGGCCGCCTACCGCGCCGCCAACTAGCAGCCCTGTGCCCGCACCAAACCCAGATCCAACCGTTGTGTCACCTTCCTGGGAAATCACTTCATCAGCGATTGCAGCGCCTGCCCCAAAGAGACACAGGCTAGCGCTCAAGACAACAACATTTAACGGTTTCATGCTGCCTCCCAATGGCAGGCAACATTACCTGCCATGATGGTCAAGGCAAATGCCCCGTATCTGTATAAGGCACTCGCCTGACACAAACCTAAGCGTAGCTTGAGCATCCCGAAGAGTCAGGGCCAGTGCCGCAAACAACCCAGCGCTACGACACTCGCTCTTACGGCTTCGTGACGCTGGGCACCGCTCGGCTAGGTCTGCATCAAGTAAGCGGGACAGTTCACAGGGCTTGAACTGTCCTCGGCGTTCATTCGAGCGCAGTGCGCCATTGCTTCTTCCTTGCCCTGGTAACTTGGCTTGAGCCGCATTTTTTCCTGGTTGTCATAAATGTCGAAGCCGCCCGAAACGGTTGTAGCGTAGAAGCGGGTGCCAGCGCGGAAGGATTCCTGCTCTATTGGCACCGCCGGAACGATAACGAATCTTGGTTGCATTTTTTGTGCCTCCCCGGGCAGACAACTAACTATTAGTCATCCATTCGGGCAGCTGCAACAAAGCTGTAAGGCAGGCGACCAGAGGTATGTAAATGACCTCGCCGCTACTGCGGTCGCGTCTTCGGAATATCGCCGTCTCTGTGTTGCACGTAGATTGTGTAGGGCAACACTACGGTGTCGGCCACGCCTGACAATGCCAGGTCCACCAGCATCAACAATGCTGAGGGTTGACCGGTAATGTCGGTGGTTTGCCGGGGTTCGCCATGCAATGCGCAGAAGTCCAGGGCGGCGCCGCTGTAGACCCGCGGGATGGCGTCGCAATGCGACTGCCATCGGGCAAGCTTGCTGCTCGCCACACTGTCGTCCCTGAATACAGTGTTTATCGTCCCGCAGCCTGTTAGTGAGATCGCTAACAATAATGTGCTTATTGCTTTCATTTTTATGCCTCCATGCTTAGTTCAGTAGCGATTGTACGGGAATCGTTGAGGTGTTTTTTTTCGGTTGACTGTGGGGGCTACTGAGCGTCTGTCTATCGAGCAGCATTGATGATAATACAAACCATTCTCAATGTTGTAGCTGTCGTGTAATCTCGGCGCCGCTTGGGCGGCAAGCCGATTTGCTACCCGTAACCGGTGCTAGTTGGGGATGGAGATGGAAGACAAGAAAGGGGCCGTAGCTATTGTGCAATGGCGTACCCGTTTCCTTGGCGAGGGTGTGCTGCAGGAAGCAAACTATGACCAGGCTTTGATGGCTGCAGAGCAATTGGAGCGGGCGGGTTTGGTCAGTGCCAGCGAATGGCTGGATAGGGTGCGTCAGGCCAATGCTGCCTTGCTTCGCCAGCAAGGTTAGCTTTGCCTGGTGTGCCTGCTGATCAGCTCAGCCCCCATGCCAGCAGGGATAGCAGCGCCGCCAGCAGCGTACCCAGTACTGCGCAGTATTCGATCTTCGAATGCTGCGCATGCAGGCGCACGTCTTCAAAGTACTGGGCCTGGATAGGGGCGTGGGGATAATGGCGCAGGTCTTCGGCCAGACCCTGAAGGCGTGCGTCAATAACAGCGCCAACGGCACAGTAGGTCGCGACGTGGCTGAGGATGAAAATCAGCAGGTATTTCATGGGCGCTCCCTGGCGTTGACGATTTGCAGCCCCTGGCTTATACAGGCGTCCCTTATTGCCAAAAGCGCTGCCGCAGGAACTGATGATGCACGACGAGCCGGATATTCACGAACCTGAACACGATCACTTGCTCGATCATGAGTTCTATGACGGCGAGCCTGTACAGCAGGACGAAGTCGACCCGTTGTTCGATCCGCAGGACGACGACGAACAAGCCGACGCCCTGGATGAAATCGACTGGGACGAGGGTGTCGATCCGCTTGATGACCTGTAGGTGCAAGTCGCCGCGCTATCGCCCATCCACCGAAAATCTGCCGGCACCTGTCACCGACAGCAGCAGCAAGCCGCCACAAATGCTCAGGTTCTTGAAGTACTGTGTGCTGTTGGCCGCGCGTTCCGGGTCGACCATGGTCCAGAACGGATGACCGATCACTGCGGTGCCGATCACGAACAAGGCGAACAGAAACGCCAACGGACGGGTGTAGAAACCCACGATCAGCAAGATGGCGACAAAGAACTCCATGATCACCGCAACGGCGGCCGCGACGGTGGGCATGGGAGCGCCGAGTGAGGTCAGGTAACTGACGGTACCGTCGAAGCCGGTCAGTTTGCTCCAGCCGGACATGATGAACAGGATCATCAGCAGGATACGTGCGAGCAAAATGATTACATCACGCTGGTTGTCGAACAAGGTATAACGCATGGCCACCTTCCTTTGTTATCGGGCCATTTTACCTTAGCAGCTACTTGCCGCCTTTGCGCTGGGGCGGGGTGAATCGCGGGCAGCAAAAAGGCGCCTGCAAGGCGCCTTTTTCAGAAGATGGTGCGAGTGGCGGGACTCGAACCCGCAAGGCTCACGCCGGCAGATTTTAAGTCTGCTGTGTATACCAATTCCACCACACTCGCACAGGTTTGAAAGGGTCTGGCGACCGGGCGCGCTGTTGGATCGAAGCCCTGGAGAAAACGCGTTTCCTCCGCAATCAAGCGAGCTTTATAACTCATCGTTATATTTGAGTCAACCGCCGAGCAAGGGTCTGGACCGGCCTTCTTCGATGCGCGCAGCGAGCCCTTTCAACAGGAATGCCAAACGCCTGGAATTGTGCGCAGTGCTGGCGGTCTATGCTGGATTACGTCTGCCGTTTGCGTGGAGCTGTTATGAGTTCTTCTGATCGCTCGGATTTGCACGCCATGCACGCCTATCGTTACGAGCAACTGGTGCAGGCGGTGGTGCTACGCCATCTACATGCTCGATCCGGGTGGTCATGTGGTTTCCTGGAACGCCGGTGCCGGAAGATGAGGGTTTTGAAGTCTTGAAGGTCGGCAACGGCGAAATGGCGCTGGAGGCATTGGCGCGCACGCGGGTGGAGCTGGTGATCACCGACTACATGATGCCCAGGCTCAATGGCAAGGACCTGGCCATGAAAATCCGCGAGAATCCGCAATTGCAGCCGCTGCCGATAATTTTAATCAGCGGCGCCCAGGCGCACGAGGGATGGGACAGTCCAGCGTTGTTCGCGGCGGTGTTCGACAAACCCTTCGATATACCCAAGTTGATTACCAAGGTTAACCAATTGCTCCGCCCACCCACGTCGTCATGAGGCCATTGCGGCCCGCCACCAGGGCTGACGCGATCGGGGTCAAGCGCATCCGTGCGGCTTGAATCAGCGAGCGTTACTCGTGATGACTGTCTCCTTTTTCCGGTGCCGGGCTGCCGGCCTGAATGCGCTTGAAAATCTCTTCGCGGTGCACCTGAACATCTTTCGGTGCATCGATGCCGATCCTCACTTGCATACCTTTGACGCCCAGAATGGTGACTTTGATGTCATCGTTGATGACGATGCTTTCGCCAACCTTGCGGGTGAGTATCAGCATGTATATCTCCTTGGTAACGTAAGTTGCTTTGCAGGCCGCGCCCGCACAAGCCGGGAACACGCGGAACGCGTTCCTCTTTTCCTTCATTAAAGACGCTTTCGGGAAATATTAATTCCGCCGAACACAGAATCTGTAGTGAGTCTTTAGTCGCAGGTGCCGGTAGGGGCGATTGAGCGTTCCGTAGCAGCGAACGCTGCTCACACCGGCAAGCATAGGGGGCTTGAGCGAATATGGGAAATTTCTCTGCATGATATGAGAACTGAGGTCTTTTGTATCGACTTTCAAGGGGCTAACGGCGTTATAGGATCAACACCAGGCACCTTTTCCCGGCGCCCAGCCCTTGCGTTCATGCACGATCAGCCCAGCAGTGCCACCGACTTGATCTGCGCTATCAGTTGCTGACCGCTGTGCAGGCCCAACTGGTCAGCCGAATAGCGAGTGATCCGGGCCAGCAGCACACTGCCGGCAGCATCGAGGCTGACCAGGACATGGGCGCTGTTATCCGCCGCCTGATGCCCCCTGACCCGTACCGGCAACCGGTTGAGGATGCTTGAGTGGGCATCTTCGACCAGGCTCAGGCTGACATCCCGGGCCTGCACCTTGAGCCGCAATGAGGTGCCCAGTGCCAGTGGTTCGTGGGCCAGGCGCAGCTCCAGGCTGCTGTCCGGCAGTTGCAGGCTGAGTAACTGGTAGCGGGTGTCGTAACTACTGACCAGGCCTTCAATGATCACCCCGGCTTCGTCACCCTGGGCCAGCGGCAAGTCGAGGCGGGCGAGGGTGGCGGCAATCGGGCCGCTGGCCTGGACCTTGCCCTGCTCCAGCAGTACCAGGTGGTCAGCCAGCCGGGCTACTTCATCCTGGGCATGGCTGACATAGATCAGCGGGATCTCCAGTTCAGCGTGCAGACGCTCCAGGTACGGCAGGATCTCGCGCTTGCGCGGGCCGTCGAGGGCCGCCAGGGGCTCGTCCATCAACAGCAATTGCGGGCTGCTGAGCAAGGCCCGGGCGATGCCCACGCGTTGCGCCTCACCGCCGGACAGGGTGGCGGGTTTGCGCTCGAGCAAGTGCTCGATGCCCAGCAGCGCGCAGGCCTGTTCAAGGCTGACCTTGCGCGCCTGGGCCGGAATACGGCGCCAGCCGAAGGTCAGGTTGCCGTGGACCGTCAGGTGCGGGAACAGGCTGGGTTCCTGGAACACGTAGCCGACCGGGCGCAGGTGCGGGGCGATGAAGTGGTCGCGGCGCGAGTCTTGCCAGATCTGCCCGTTGACTTCGATATAGGCTTCGGATGCCCGTTCCAGACCGGCAAGGCAGCGCAGGCAGGTGGTCTTGCCCGAGCCTGAGTGGCCGAACAGGGCGCTGATGCCACGACCGGGCAATTGCAGGTCGACGTCCAGGTCGAAACTGTCACGGGCGACTTTGAGCCGGGCATGAATCATCTTGTGCATGCTTCAGCTCCAGGCCGATTTGCCCTGGCGGCTGGAGTACAGCGCCAGCAGCACGAGGAACGAGAACACCAGCATGGCGCCGGCCAGCCAGTGCGCTTGCAGGTATTCCATGGCTTCGACATGGTCGAAGATCTGTACCGAGACCACGCGGGTCTTGTCGGGGATGTTGCCACCGATCATCAGCACCACGCCGAATTCACCCACCGTATGGGCAAAGCCGAGAATGCTGGCGGTGATGAAACCGGGTCGGGCCAGCGGCAGCACCACATGGACAAACGTGTCCCAGGGGCTGGCGCGTAAAGTGGCGGCTACTTCCAGCGGGCGCTCGCCGATAGCGCTGAAGGCGTTCTGCAGCGGTTGTACGACAAAGGGCATGGAGTAAATCACCGAGCCGATCACCAGGCCGCTGAAGCTGAACACCACGGTGCCCAGCCCCAGCGCCTCGGTGGTCTGGCCGATCCAGCCGTTGGGCCCCAGGGCCAGCAGCAGGTAGAAGCCGATGACCGTCGGGGGCAACACCAGCGGCAGGGCCACCACCGCGCCCACCGGCCCGCGCAGCCACGAGCGCGTGCGCGCCAGCCACCAGGCGATGGGCGTGCCGACCAGCAACAGGATCAACGTGGTCAGGCTGGCCAGTTTGAAGGTCAGCCAGATGGCACCCAGGTCGCTGGCATCCAGTTGCATCAGATTTCGTAACCGTAGGACTTGATCAATGCAGCGGCTTTCGGACCTTTGAGGTAGTCCACCAGGGCCTTGGCCGCCGGGTTGTCTTTGCCCTTGTTGAGGATCAGCGCATCTTGCCTGATCGGCTCATGCAGGCTGGCCGGGACAATCCAGGCCGAACCTTCGGTGACTTTGCCGTCCTTGTAGATTTGCGAGAGGGCGACAAAGCCCAGCTCGGCATTGCCGGTGGACACGAACTGGAAGGCCTGGGTGATGTTCTGGCCTTCGACGATCTTGGCCTTGGTGGCCTCGGTCAACTTGAGCGTGTCCAGCACCTGGGTGGCAGCCAGGCCGTAAGGCGCAGCTTTCGGGTTGGCGATGGACAGGTGCTTGAACTCATTTTTTTTCAGCACTTCACCCTTGGCGTCGACATAACCAGGTTTGGCCGACCACAAAGCCAGGGTGCCGATGGCATAAGTGAAGCGCGAACCTTTGACGCTGTCGCCTTCGCTTTCCAGTTTGGCCGGGGTGCTGTCATCGGCGGCGAGGAACACTTCGAACGGCGCACCGTTCTTGATTTGCGTATAGAACTGCCCGGTAGCACCTGACGCGACGACCAGCTTGTGACCGGTATCTTTTTCGAACTCCTTGGCGATAGCCTGGATCGGTGCAGTGAAGTTGGCGGCGACAGCCACCTGAACCTCATCGGCCCAGGCACTGTTGAAGGTCATGAAGGTGGCCAGGGCGGCCAGGGCGAAACGCGGTGCGCACTTACTCATGAAACACAGCTCCATGGGCTGAGGGGTAGTCGTTATATACGTGAATATATAGCGATTGCCCGA
>JBOICD010000119.1:0-9095 GCA_050739855.1 Pseudomonas sp. | reverse complement strand
CTCCAGTCCAATTGTCGCATTCCTGAGCTTTTCAGGCACATCAGTGGTAGACCAAAAAAGCGTTTTTCTGTAAGCTACAGCTTTAGTGTGTCCACTAAAAGCGCGCAGATAATTCGATTAAGAAAGCGGGGTGACGTGTCTATACGTCATTCCGCTTTTTTGCAACCTGCGATCGCCCCTTCAGGCTTGATTTACGGGAGGTCTTCTTGACTAAGCCAGCCATACTCGCCCTTGCCGATGGCAGCATTTTTCGCGGTGAAGCCATTGGAGCCGACGGACAAACCGTTGGTGAGGTGGTGTTTAACACCGCAATGACCGGCTATCAGGAAATCCTGACTGACCCTTCCTATGCGCAGCAAATCGTTACCCTGACTTACCCGCACATCGGCAACACCGGCACCACGCCTGAAGACGCCGAGTCCGATCGCGTCTGGTCGGCCGGTCTGGTGATTCGCGACCTGCCACTGCTTGCGAGCAACTGGCGCAACAAGCAGTCGCTGCCTGACTACCTCAAGGCCCACAACGTGGTAGCGATCGCCGGTATCGACACGCGTCGCCTGACGCGCATCCTGCGTGAGAAGGGCGCGCAGAACGGTTGCATCCTGGCCGGCGACAACATCAGCGAAGAGGCTGCAATCGCCGCCGCTCGCGGTTTCCCTGGCCTCAAGGGCATGGACCTGGCGAAAGTTGTCAGCACCAAGTCCAGCTACGAATGGCGCTCCAGCGTCTGGGAACTGAAAACCGACAGCCACGCGACCATCGATGCCGCCGAGCTGCCGTACCACGTGGTTGCCTACGACTACGGCGTCAAGCTGAACATCCTGCGCATGCTGGTCGCCCGCGGCTGCCGCCTGACTGTGGTGCCGGCGCAAACCCCGGCCAGCGAAGTCCTGGCGCTCAACCCGGATGGCGTGTTCCTGTCCAACGGCCCTGGCGATCCGGAGCCATGCGACTACGCGATCCAGGCGATCAAGGACATCCTCGAAACCGAAATTCCGGTATTCGGCATCTGCCTGGGTCACCAACTGCTGGCCCTGGCCTCTGGCGCCAAGACCGTGAAAATGGGTCATGGTCACCACGGTGCCAACCACCCGGTCCAGGACCTGGACACCGGCGTGGTGATGATCACCAGCCAGAACCACGGTTTCGCGGTTGATGAGGCCACCCTGCCGGGTAATGTCCGCGCCATCCACAAGTCGCTGTTCGACGGTACCCTGCAAGGTATCGAGCTTACCGACAAGAGCGCGTTCAGCTTCCAGGGGCACCCTGAAGCCAGCCCGGGCCCGACCGATGTCGCGCCTCTGTTCGACCGTTTCATCGATGCCATGGCCAAGCGCCGCTGAGCACCTGGCGAGAAGGCCCTGGACCGGTGCAAGCCGCGTTCAGGTGCCGCCCCCACGAATGTTCAATGCGGCTTGCCGACTGACCTGCGGAATTGAGTGATACCCATGCCAAAACGTACAGACATTAAAAGCATCCTGATTCTCGGCGCTGGCCCGATCGTGATCGGCCAGGCCTGCGAATTCGACTACTCCGGCGCCCAGGCCTGTAAAGCCCTGCGCGAAGAGGGCTATCGCGTCATCCTGGTGAACTCCAACCCGGCGACCATCATGACCGACCCGGCCATGGCCGACGCCACCTACATCGAGCCGATCAAGTGGCAGACCGTTGCCAAGATCATCGAAAAAGAGCGCCCTGACGCACTGCTGCCGACCATGGGTGGCCAGACTGCCCTGAACTGCGCCCTGGACCTGGAGCGCGAAGGCGTCCTGGAAAAGTTCGGTGTGGAAATGATCGGTGCCAACGCCGACACCATCGACAAAGCCGAAGACCGTTCGCGCTTCGACAAGGCGATGAAGGCCATTGGCCTGGAGTGCCCGCGCTCCGGCATCGCCCACAGCATGGAAGAAGCCAACGCAGTGCTCGAGAAGCTCGGCTTCCCGTGCATCATCCGTCCGTCCTTCACCATGGGCGGCACCGGTGGCGGTATTGCTTACAACCGTGAAGAGTTCGAAGAAATCTGTGCCCGTGGTCTGGACCTGTCGCCGACCAAAGAGCTGCTGATCGACGAATCGCTGATCGGCTGGAAAGAGTACGAGATGGAAGTGGTCCGCGACAAAAAGGACAACTGCATCATCGTCTGCTCGATCGAGAACTTCGACCCGATGGGCGTGCACACCGGTGACTCGATCACCGTTGCTCCGGCGCAGACCCTGACCGACAAGGAATACCAGATCATGCGCAACGCCTCGCTGGCGGTGCTGCGTGAAATCGGTGTTGAAACCGGCGGCTCCAACGTTCAGTTCGGTATCTGCCCGGACACCGGCCGCATGGTCGTGATCGAAATGAACCCGCGGGTGTCGCGTTCCTCGGCCCTGGCCTCGAAAGCCACCGGCTTCCCGATCGCCAAGATCGCCGCCAAGCTGGCTGTCGGTTACACCCTCGACGAACTGCAGAACGACATCACCGGCGGCCGTACCCCGGCTTCCTTCGAGCCGTCGATCGACTACGTCGTTACCAAGCTGCCACGTTTCGCCTTCGAGAAATTCCCGAAAGCCGACGCCCGCCTGACCACCCAGATGAAATCCGTGGGTGAAGTCATGGCCATCGGCCGGACCTTCCAGGAATCCCTGCAGAAAGCCCTGCGCGGCCTGGAAGTCGGTGTTTGCGGTCTGGACCCGAAAGTCGACCTGGCCAGCCCTGACGCTGCCAGCATCCTCAAGCGCGAGCTGACCGTGCCGGGTGCCGAGCGCATCTGGTACGTGGCTGACGCCATGCGCTCGGGCATGACCTGCGACGAAATCTTCGCCCTGACCGGTATCGACCACTGGTTCCTGGTGCAGATGGAAGACCTGATCAAGGAAGAAGAGAAGGTCAAGACCCTGGCCCTGTCGGCGATCGACAAGGACCTGATGCTGCGCCTCAAGCGCAAGGGCTTCTCCGACCAGCGTCTGGCCAAGCTGCTGGGGATCACCGACAAGAACCTGCGTCGTCACCGCCACAAGCTGGAAGTGTTCCCGGTCTACAAGCGCGTCGACACCTGCGCGGCCGAGTTCGCCACCGACACCGCCTACCTGTACTCGACCTACGAGCAAGAGTGCGAGGCCAACCCGTCGACCCGCGACAAGATCATGATCCTCGGTGGCGGTCCTAACCGAATCGGTCAGGGTATCGAGTTCGACTACTGCTGCGTACACGCGGCACTGGCCCTGCGTGAAGACGGTTACGAGACCATCATGGTCAACTGCAACCCGGAAACCGTCTCCACCGACTACGACACCTCCGACCGTCTGTACTTCGAGCCGCTGACTCTGGAAGACGTGCTGGAAGTGGTTCGCGTCGAGAAGCCCAAAGGCGTGATCGTCCACTACGGCGGCCAGACTCCGCTGAAACTGGCGCGTGCCCTGGAAGAAGCCGGCGTACCGATCATCGGTACCAGCCCTGACGCCATTGACCGCGCTGAAGACCGTGAGCGCTTCCAGCAGATGGTTCAGCGCCTGAACCTGCTGCAGCCGCCAAACGCCACCGTGCGCAGCGAAGACGAAGCGATTCGTGCTGCCGGTGTTATCGGTTACCCGCTGGTGGTGCGCCCGTCCTACGTACTGGGCGGCCGTGCGATGGAAATCGTCTACGAGCTGGACGAGCTCAAGCGCTACCTGCGTGAAGCGGTGCAGGTGTCCAACGACAGCCCGGTACTGCTCGACCACTTCCTTAACTGCGCCATCGAGATGGACGTGGATGCGGTCTGCGACGGCAAGGACGTGGTGATCGGCGCGATCATGCAGCACATCGAACAAGCCGGTGTTCACTCCGGTGACTCGGCTTGCTCGCTGCCACCGTACTCGCTGCCAGCCCATGTTCAGGACGAAGTCCGCGAGCAGGTCAAGAAAATGGCCCTGGAGCTGGGTGTTGTCGGTCTGATGAACGTCCAGCTGGCGCTGCAGGGCGACAAGATCTACGTGATCGAAGTCAACCCGCGCGCTTCGCGTACCGTGCCTTTCGTCTCCAAGTGCATCGGCACGTCGCTGGCGATGATTGCCGCGCGCGTCATGGCGGGCAAATCGCTGAAAGAAATCGGTTTCACCCAGGAAATCATTCCTAACTTCTACAGCGTCAAAGAAGCGGTGTTCCCGTTTGCCAAGTTCCCGGGTGTTGACCCGATCCTCGGCCCAGAGATGAAATCCACCGGTGAGGTCATGGGTGTCGGCGACAGCTTCGGTGAAGCGTTCGCCAAGGCCCAGATGGGTGCCAGCGAAGTGCTGCCGACCGGCGGTACGGCGTTCATCAGCGTGCGTGACGACGACAAGCCACAAGTGGCCGGTGTTGCCCGTGACCTGATTGCCCTGGGCTTCGAAGTGGTTGCCACCGTCGGTACCGCCAAGGTTATCGAAGCGGCTGGCCTGAAAGTGCGTCGCGTGAACAAGGTGACCGAAGGTCGTCCGCACGTGGTCGACATGATCAAGAACGACGAAGTGTCGCTGATCATCAACACCACCGAAGGCCGCCAGTCGATCGCCGACTCCTACTCGATTCGTCGCAATGCGTTGCAGCACAAGATTTACTGCACCACCACCATTGCGGCCGGTGAAGCCATCTGCGAAGCGCTGAAATTTGGTCCTGAAAAGACCGTTCGCCGCTTGCAGGATCTGCATGCAGGACTCAAAGCATGAGCATTACCAAGTACCCGATGACCGTCCAGGGCGCTCGCGCCCTGGAGGAAGAGCACCTTTTCCTGAGCAAGACCGAGCGTCCGCGCCTGAGCCAGGCCATTGGTGAGGCCCGCGAGCTGGGCGATCTCAAGGAAAACGCCGAGTACCACGCTGCCCGTGAAGAGCAGGGTATGGTCGAGGCGCGTATCCGCGATATCGAAGGCCGTCTGCAGAACTCGGTGGTGATCGACGTCACCACCATCGCCCACACCGGCAAGGTGATTTTCGGCACCACCGTGGACCTGGAAAACACCGAGACCGGTGAGCAGGTGGCTTACCAGATCGTGGGTGAGGACGAAGCGGACGTTAAGCAGGGCAAGCTCTCGGTCGGTGCTCCGATCGCCCGTGCCATCATTGGCAAGGAAGAGGGTGATACCGTGGTGATCAAGACGCCAAGCGGTACGGTCGAGTACGAGATTGTCGAAGTCAAACACATCTGACCGTCGCCGGGGCTTTGCTGCCGCCCCGGCAATCTGGCAACTGACCCAGGTGTTCTGGGTTGGTGGCCTGTGGATGCTGCATTTCGGTCTGCTGCCGGCGTTGGGCCAGATTGGCCTGGCGCCGCTGTTGATTGAGGATATCGGTAGCCTGATGGCATCGTTGCTGGTGGCGTTTGCGGCGTTTTGCGCAGGCGTGCAGGCACTGGTGCTGATTCAGGCGCAGGGCCTGGCCAGTCTGTGGCGGGACATGCGGGGGCAGTTGTTGTCGATGGCAATGCTGGCGTGCGTGGTGTATTTCGCCTTGCGCGTGGGATTGCCCGAAGCGCTGCGCTGGCAGTTGTTCTGCTATCTGGTGTTGGGTCTTACCGGCTTGCTGCTGGTCATGCAGCCGGTGCCGGGCAGGGCGCGCAGGGCGCGCCACTGACCGCGGCGAACATCACTTGTAGCGATGGATGTTCGACAGCTGCTTGTTCGGCTGTGGGTTGCGGCGGTAGATCAGCGCCTTTTTGCCGATGGTCTGTACCAGTTCGGCGCGACCGGCTTTGCACAGTGCGGCGATTGCGGCGGCACGTTCTTCCCGATCTTCCGAACGAATCTCGACCTTGATCAGTTCGTGATCGGCCAGAGCGCGTTCGAGTTCGGCGATAACGCCCTCAGTCAGCCCATTGCCTGCCACAATCAGAACTGGTTTCAGATCGTGGCCAATGGATTTGTACTGTTTCTTCTGCTCGTTATTGAGCGGCATAATCTGACCCTTGTGTCTGATTCTGTAAAAATGGCGGCCATTTTACCCGAGGGCCCGTGGATCCGCCCAGTTAATCACGACCCTAATCATCGAGGTGCCCAGTGGCGCGTTCCAAGACAAGCCTTGGCTGGCTGAAAGAACACTTCAACGATCCTTACGTCAAAAAGGCGCAAAAGGATGGTTATCGCTCGCGAGCGAGCTACAAATTGCTGGAAATCCAGGAGAAGTACCGGATTATCCGGCCTGGTATGAGCGTAGTCGATCTCGGTGCGGCGCCGGGCGGCTGGTCGCAGGTGACCAGTCGTCTGATCGGCGGTCAGGGTCGTCTGATCGCCTCGGACATCCTGGAAATGGACAGTATTCCGGATGTTACCTTTGTCCAGGGCGACTTCACCCAGGACGAAGTGCTGGAGCAGATCCTTGCGGCGGTCGGTAATTCACACGTAGACCTTGTGATTTCCGATATGGCCCCCAATATGAGTGGTACGCCTGCTGTGGATATCCCCAAGTCCATGTTCCTGTGTGAACTGGCTCTTGATCTGGCGAGCCGAGTGCTCAAGCCGGGTGGGGATTTCCTGATCAAGATTTTCCAGGGCGAAGGCTTTGACGTATATCTGAAGGACGCTCGTCAGAAATTCGACAAGGTTCAGATGATCAAGCCAGATTCTTCGCGGGATCGCTCCCGCGAGCAGTACTTGCTGGCGAGGGGTTATCGCGGTGAGTAAGGCTTCAGGCCGGTGACTTTCAGGGTGCCCGATAGTTTTTTCCAATCGGCTGTCCTGCCTGACCTGGATGAACATCGTGTAGTCTAGGTTTCACAAAGGGTTACAGACGGCGCCTGCAGATGTGTAGGTTATGTAGTAAGTTAGGCCGGTGAATATCATGCGAGGCACGGCTGCGCCGTCAGCCGGCTTCAGAGGGTAGCTAATTGAACGATATGGCAAAGAACTTGATCCTGTGGTTGATCATCGCGGCTGTCCTGGTGACAGTGATGAACAACTTCTCCAGCCCGAATGAGCCACAGACCCTCAACTATTCCGACTTCATTCAGCAGGTCAAGGATGGCAAGGTCGAGCGCGTAGCGGTCGATGGCTATGTCATCACCGGCAAGCGTACCGATGGCGACAGCTTCAAGACCATCCGTCCGGCCATCCAGGACAACGGCCTGATCGGTGATCTGGTCGACAACCACGTCGTGGTCGAGGGCAAGCAGCCTGAGCAACAATCCATCTGGACCCAGCTGCTGGTCGCCAGCTTCCCGATCCTGGTCATCATTGCCGTATTCATGTTCTTCATGCGCCAGATGCAAGGTGGTGCGGGCGGCAAGGGCGGGCCGATGAGCTTCGGCAAGAGCAAGGCGCGTCTGCTATCCGAAGACCAGGTCAAGACCACGCTGGCCGATGTCGCAGGTTGCGACGAAGCCAAGGAAGAGGTTGGCGAGCTGGTAGAGTTCCTGCGCGATCCAGGCAAGTTCCAGCGCCTGGGCGGCCGCATTCCCCGTGGCGTGCTGATGGTCGGCCCACCGGGTACCGGTAAAACCCTGCTGGCCAAGGCTATTGCCGGCGAAGCCAAGGTGCCGTTCTTCACCATCTCCGGTTCCGACTTCGTTGAAATGTTCGTCGGCGTGGGCGCCAGCCGTGTTCGCGATATGTTCGAACAGGCCAAGAAACACGCACCGTGCATCATTTTCATCGACGAGATCGACGCCGTTGGTCGCCATCGTGGCGCCGGTATGGGCGGCGGTCACGACGAGCGCGAGCAGACCCTCAACCAGTTGCTGGTGGAGATGGATGGTTTCGAGATGAATGACGGC
The DNA here is from genome assembly GCA_050739855.1 of Pseudomonas sp. GTDB lineage: Bacteria > Pseudomonadota > Gammaproteobacteria > Pseudomonadales > Pseudomonadaceae > Aquipseudomonas. The sequence goes on along the minus strand of JBOICD010000119.1, from coordinate 1,388 downwards.
ATCATCGTCATTGCCGCGACCAACCGTCCTGATGTGCTCGACCCTGCACTGCTGCGTCCTGGCCGCTTCGACCGTCAGGTCGTGGTCGGCTTGCCGGACATTCGCGGTCGTGAGCAGATCCTCAAGGTACACATGCGCAAAGTGCCGGTCGGCGACAACGTCAACCCGGCAGTCATCGCCCGTGGTACCCCTGGTTTCTCCGGTGCGGACCTTGCCAACCTGGTCAACGAAGCCTCGCTGTTCGCTGCCCGTGGTGGTAAGCGCGTCGTCGAAATGAAAGAGTTCGAGCTGGCCAAAGACAAGATCATGATGGGTGCTGAGCGCAAATCCATGGTCATGTCCGAGAAAGAGAAGCAAAACACCGCCTATCACGAAGCCGGCCATGCCATCGTCGGTCGCGTCGTGCCTGAGCATGACCCGGTCTACAAGGTGTCGATCATTCCGCGTGGTCGCGCCCTGGGTGTCACCATGTTCCTTCCTGAGGAAGACCGTTACAGCCTGTCCAAGCGTGCGCTGATCAGCCAGATCTGCTCGCTGTACGGCGGCCGTATCGCCGAGGAAATGACCCTTGGCTTCGACGGTGTGACCACCGGTGCTTCCAACGACATCATGCGTGCCAGCCAGATTGCCCGGAACATGGTCACCAAGTGGGGCCTGTCGGAAAAACTCGGGCCGCTGATGTATGCCGAGGAAGAAGGTGAAGTATTCCTGGGTCGCAGCGCCGGCTCCCAGCATGCCAGCGTCTCGGGCGAAACGGCCAAGCTGATCGACTCCGAGGTGCGCAGCATCATCGATCAGTGCTATGCCACCGCCAAGCAGATCCTTACGGATAACCGCGACAAGCTCGACGCCATGGCTGATGCGTTGATGAAGTACGAGACCATTGATGCCGAGCAGATCGACGACATCATGGCCGGCCGCACTCCGCGCGAGCCACGTGACTGGGAAGATGGCTCGGGTACGCCTGCACAGCAGAGTGATCGCCCGGAATCGCCGATTGGCGGCCCAGCGGCGCAAATCTAAGGGCTCTTATGACGTCAAAGCAGTACCCCGCCCGGTTGCCTTGCGGCAACCGGGTTCTTGATTTGTCTCGTACCCATGTCATGGGTATCCTCAATATCACCCCCGATTCCTTCTCCGATGGCGGTCGTTTCACCCAGCGTGATGCGGCATTGCGTCATGCCGAGGCGATGGTGGCTGCCGGCGCGACCTTGGTCGATGTCGGTGGCGAGTCCACTCGCCCTGGTGCGCGAGCGGTGTCGGCGCTTGAGGAGCTGGAGCGCGTTGCCCCGATCGTCGAAGCCATCAATCGTGAGCTCGATGTGATCATCTCGGTTGATACCTCGACGCCAGCGGTCATTCGCGAGTCGGCCAGGCTCGGTGCCGGG
>JBOICD010000118.1:0-9128 GCA_050739855.1 Pseudomonas sp. | reverse complement strand
CCCTGTGGGAGCGGGCTTGCCCCGCGATGGCGATCTCAAGGGGTACGGTTACGCCGCGTCTCGATAATGTTCGGCAGCTGCGAAATCCGCCCGAGCAGGCGCCCAAGGGCATCCAGACCAGGAATCTCGATGGTCAGCGACATCAGCGCGGTGTTGTCTTCCTTGTTCGAGCGGGTGTTGACCGCCAGCACGTTGATCCGCTCGTTGAGCAGCACCTGGGAGACGTCACGCAGCAACCCCGGACGGTCGTAGGCACGGATGATGATATCCACCGGATAGGTCTGTACCGGCACCGGCCCCCAGCTGACCTGGATGATCCGCTCCGGCTCGCGCCCGGCCAGTTGCAACACCGAGGCGCAATCCTGGCGGTGAATGGTCACCCCACGGCCCACGGTGATGTAGCCGACAATCGCATCGCCCGGCAACGGCTGGCAGCAGCCGGCCATTTGCGTAAGCAGGTTGCCGACGCCCTGGATCTGGATATCGCCACGCTTGCCCGGTTTGTAACCGGTCGCTTTGCGCGGCACCAGCTCGACGTGTTCGCTGCGCTCCGGCTCGACCAGTTGCTGTGCGGCGTTGACCAGATGCGCCAGGCGCAAGTCGCCCGCCCCCAGGGAGGCAAACATGTCTTCGGCGGCCCTGAGATTGGCTTTTTCAGCCAGCCGCTCAAAGTCCACCTGGGGTAGCCCCAGGCGGTTGAGTTCGCGCTCCAGCAAGGTCTTGCCAGCCGCGACGTTCTGATCGCGTGCCTGCAGCTTGAACCAGTGAACAATCTTGGCCCGCGCCCGCGAAGTGGTGACATACCCCAGGTTCGAGTTCAGCCAGTCGCGGCTGGGGTTGCCGTGCTTGCTGGTAATGATCTCGACCTGCTCACCCGTCTGCAGGCTGTAGTTGAGCGGCACGATCCGCCCGTTGATCTTCGCACCGCGGCAGTTGTGGCCGATTTCGGTGTGCACGCGGTAGGCGAAGTCCAGCGGTGTGGCGCCCTTGGGCAGATCGATGGCGTGGCCGTCAGGGGTGAAGACATAGACCCGGTCGGGTTCGATATCGACGCGCAGCTGTTCGGCCAGGCCACCAATGTCGCCCAGCTCTTCGTGCCATTCCAGCACCTGGCGCAACCAGGAGATTTTCTCCTCGTAATGGTTGGAGCTGGATTTGACGTCGGTGCCCTTGTAGCGCCAGTGCGCGCAGACGCCGAGTTCGGCCTCTTCGTGCATGGCGTGGGTGCGGATCTGCACCTCGAGGACCTTGCCCTCAGGGCCGATCACCGCCGTGTGCAAGGAGCGATAGCCGTTTTCCTTGGGGTTGGCGATGTAGTCGTCGAATTCTTTCGGGATGTGCCGCCACAAGGTGTGGACGATCCCCAGCGCCGTGTAGCAATCGCGCATCTCCGGAACCAGCACGCGCACCGCGCGCACGTCATAGATCTGGCTGAATTCCAGACCTTTGCGCTGCATTTTGCGCCAGATCGAATAGATGTGCTTGGCCCGGCCGCTGATGTCGGCCTTGACCCCGGTGGCCAGCAGCTCGTTCTGCAACTGGTTCATCACATCGCTGATGAAGCGTTCACGGTCCAGGCGCCGCTCATGCAACAGCTTGGCGATCTGCTTGTATTGGTCCGGTTCCAGGTAGCGGAAAGACAGGTCTTCCAGCTCCCATTTGATATGACCGATACCCAAGCGGTGCGCCAGGGGGGCGTAGATATCGAAGACCTCGCGGGCAACGCGGTTGCGCTTCTCGTCGTCGGCGCCTTTGACCGCGCGGATTGCGCAGGTGCGCTCGGCCAGCTTGATCAGCGCCACGCGGACGTCATCAACCATGGCCACGAGCATTTTGCGCAGGTTCTCGACCTGCGCCTGGGAGCCCAGCACCAGCGACTGACGCGGGCTGAGACTGGCGCTGATGGCGGCCATGCGCAGCACACCGTCGATCAGCTTGGACACCACCGGGCCAAAGCGCTGGCCGACTTCGGCCAGGGTCACCTTGCCTTCACGTACGGCACGGTAGATCACCGCAGCGACCAGCGAGTCCTGGTCGAGCTTGAGGTCGGCAAGGATTTCGGCGATTTCCAGGCCGGCCTGGAAACTCGAGGTCCCGTCGGCCCAGGAATGCTTGGCCGGGTTGCCCTTTTTCTCGATCTCCTGAGCGAACTCGCAAGCCTCTTTAAGGGCTTCACGGTCCAGCGCCAGGTCGACGCTCACCACATGATCCAGCCATGCTTCGAGATTGATACTGCCGTCGGTGTTGACCGGCTGGTGCACTCTCACCTGTACCATCTTTGATTACCCTTCCCTACAGCGCATTCGCGATGCGCTTGATATCTCTGGTGCTGCCCCTGCCGGACCCAAGGTGCAGCGCCCAACGCGCCAGTCCCGCTAGCCCGCTTCGAATAACGCCATGGCTTCGACATGCGCCGTCTGAGGAAACATGTCGAGAATCCCGGCACATTTTAACCGGTAACCCTGCCTGACCAGCTCTAGCGTGTCACGGGCCAGGGTTGCCGGGTTGCACGATACATACACCAGACGTTTCGCCCCAAGGTCTGCAATTTTTCGCACGACCTCGTAAGCGCCGTCCCGCGGTGGGTCCAAGAGTACCGCAGAAAAGCCTCCAGCGGCCCAGCCGGAGGCAGTCAAAGGCTGCGATAAATCGGCCTGAAAAAACTGCGTATTATGCAAATTGTTGCTTCGTGCATTGGCCGCTGCCCGCTCGACCATTGCCTGTACACCTTCAACCGCCACCACTTCACGCGCCTGGCGGGCCAGCGGCAGGGCGAAATTGCCCAGGCCGCAGAACAGATCAAGTACGCGCTCGTCGGCTTGCGGTGCCAGCCAGGCCAGCGCCTGCTCGATCATCGCCGTGTTGACCGCAGCGTTGACCTGGACGAAATCCCCGGGCCGGTACGCCAGCTCCAGGTTCCACGGTGTCAGGGTAAAACCGAGGCTCTGACCGGCGTCGAGCGGATAAGGTTCACCCTCGCCTTGCAACCATAGCTGCACACCGGCCTCCTTGCAGAACGCCTGCAAGCGAGCCAGGTCGCCTTCCGCCAATGGCGCGGTATGACGCAACAGCAAGGCCGGCGCCGTACCGCTGAACAGCTCGACATGACCGACCACCTGCGGTTTGCTCAAGCTCTGCAGAAGCATCGGCAGGTGACGCATGATCGACTGCAAGGGTTGTACCAGTACCGGGCAATCCTCAATGGCGACGATGTCCTGGCTGGCTTCGGCGCGGAAACCGACTTCGAGCTTTTTCGCTTTGTTATCCCAGCGCACCGCTACCCGCGCCCGGCGCCGGTAAGCAAATTCAGGTCCGCTCAAAGGCGCGGCCCAACGCTCGGGCGCCACACCGGCGACCCGTTGCAGCTGCTCGGCCAGCAAGCGCTGTTTGAGGGCCAGTTGATCAGCATGGGCCAGGTGCTGCAAATTGCAGCCACCGCAGCGATCGAAATGCTTGCACGGCGCCTGGCGACGCTCCGGGCTGGCGTTGAACACCCGCTCCAGACGCGCTTCAACGACCTTGCCGTGTGCATTGAGCACCCGCGCCTCGACCTCTTCCTCGGCCAGCGCGCCACTGACAAACCAGGTGCGCCCTTCAAGAAAGGCGATGCCACGGCCATCCCCCGCCAGGCGCTCGATACGCAGGCGCTGCTTTTTGCCGGTGGGGATCTGCGGCGCGCGGCTGCCGCCGGCCGGCTGGAAGCGCAGGCCGCTGTTGCGTTTACTTTTGGACATCAGTTCGCCGCGTCGAAAATGCCGGTCGACAGGTAACGGTCGCCACGGTCACAAATGATTGCCACGATCACGGCGTTTTCCAGTTCACGAGACAGGCGCAACATGGCCGCCACTGCACCACCAGAGGACACACCGCAGAAAATGCCCTCTTCGCGGGCCAGTCGGCGGGTGGTCTCTTCGGCTTCGCTCTGGGCCATGTCGACCACGCGATCGACGCGGTCAGCCTGATAGATCTTCGGCAGGTACTCTTCGGGCCAGCGCCGGATACCCGGAATCGCCGAGCCTTCCATCGGCTGCAAGCCGACGATCTGCACCGCCGGGTTTTGCTCCTTGAGGTAACGCGAGCAACCCATGATGGTGCCGGTGGTGCCCATGGAGCTGACGAAATGGGTGATGGTGCCCTGGGTCTGGCGCCAGATCTCGGGGCCGGTGCTGACATAGTGGGCTTCGGGATTGTCACCGTTGCCGAACTGATCGAGCACCAGGCCACGGCCCTCGGCTTGCAGACGGTCGGCGAGGTCGCGAGCGCCCTCCATGCCCTCTTCCTTGCTGACCAGAATCAGCTCGGCGCCATAGGCGGTCATTGCCGCTTTGCGTTCGGCGCTGGAGTTGTCGGGCATGATCAGGATCATCTTGTAACCCTTGATCGCCGCCGCCATGGCCAAGGCAATCCCGGTGTTGCCCGAGGTCGCTTCGATCAGGGTGTCGCCCGGCTTGATCAGCCCGCGCAATTCGGCACGGGTGATCATCGACAGCGCCGGCCGGTCCTTGACCGAACCTGCCGGGTTATTGCCTTCAAGCTTGAGCAGGAGGGTGTTGCTGGTTTCACCGGCAATGCGCTGCAGGCGGACCAGAGGCGTGTTGCCGACGCAATCGGCGATGGTTGGGTACTGCAAGGTCATGGCGTAGTTCGCAATCCAGACTGCGGGAGGGCCTATCATACCGGCAAACGAGCCTTGCCCATATCACGCAATGTGTGGGTGTTATACCTGCCAGTTATAACCCGGTAGGAGCGGGCTTGCCCCGCGATTGAGGTTTGTCAGTCACATCGCACGCGGGGCAAGCCCGCTCCCACCGGGTGTATGGCTTCGCTATCGCTGAACAGCGGGTAACTGAATATTCAGCCGCAACCCCTGCCCGGTGTTCTGCGCCCACAGGCGTCCACCCTGGCGCACGATGGCATTGCGGGCGATGCTCAGGCCGAGGCCGAAACCACCATCACCCGGACGGGAGCCGTCCAGCCGGGTAAACGGCGCGAAGATCCGCTCAAGCTCGGCTTGCGCCACGCCGCCGCCCTGATCCTCCAGCCACAACAACCAGTGATCGCCCTGACGACGGCCGTCCAGGCGAATCACGCCACTGGCCGGCGAGTGACGGATGGCGTTGCGCAGAATGTTTTCCAGCGCCTGAGCCACGCTGTTCAGGTTGCCCTGAATCCAGCAGGAGGCGTCCAGCGCGCAATGCAGTTGGGTCGACGGCCAGGTGCTTTCAAAACAGGCATCTTCGGCAAGCATGTCCCAAAGTGCCTGGACCTGGATCGGCTCCTTGCTCGGCGGCGCCCGCTCGGTATCGAGCCAGGCCAGCTGCAAGGCATCCTCGACCAGACGTTGCATGCAGTCGATTTCGCGCCCCAGGCGTTCACGCAGCTGCCCGGCATCTGCATCACCTTCGCAAGCTACACGCAGACGGCTCAAAGGCGTGCGCAACTCGTGCGACAGGTCACGCAACAACTGTTGCTGCAAGGCCACCGTACCTTGCAGTCGTTCAGCCATGTCATCGAACGCACGCCCCAGTTCGCCCAGCTCATCCTGGCGGCTGGTGGTGCTGCTGGCGACCCGCGCCGACAGCTGATCCGCCCGCCAGGCATTGGCCTGCTCGCGCAACTGGATCAGCGGCATGATCAACATGCGGTACAACCCGATGCACAGCAGCAAGGTGAACAGCCCGGGGATCACGCCGTTGGTCATGAACTGCCAGAACAGGCGGTAGCGACCGGGCATCAGGCGCTCTGGCAGCTCAATCACCAGCAGCCCCTGCTCCGGGTGCTCGACAAACGGCACGCGCATCCAGGGCAGGCCAATCACCCGGCGACTGACCGGCCAGTCGATGCCGCGCAGGAACGTGATCTTGCGACTTTGCTCAGGTGTCAGGGGCGTGCTGCTCAACGACTGCAAGTCTGGCCCCAGCACATTCACCCAGGTGCCTTCCTTGCTGGCCATGTCGGCCATCCAGGCATCGACCCCGGCCTGCCCGCCCTGCTTCCAGGCGCGTTCAGCCTCAGCGGCATAGTCGTTCAAGGTGATTCGGGCCTGATCGGAGAGGTAGGCGTTCTGGGTTTCCATGTGCCGGCCCCAGCTCCAGCTCAGGCCGATCATCAACAGACAGAAACCGACCAGCAGGATCGCCAGCTTCCAGAACAATGAGTGACGATTGGGCACGTCAGCTGACCTCAGCGGCACTGAGCACATAACCTTTGCCCCACACCGTGCGCAGTTCACGTTCCTGGTAACCGATGGTCTTGAGCTTGCGCCGGATCTGGCTGACATGCATGTCCAGGCTGCGGTCATGGCGGGCATAGCCACGCTGCAGGACCTGCTGGTAAAGGAAGGCCTTGCTCAGCACTTCTTCATGGCTGCGGTGCAAGATATCGAGCAGCCGGTACTCGCTCAGGGTCAGCCCTGCCCAGTGCTCGCCACAGCAGACATCACAGGCCTGCTCGTCGAACTGCAGGGCGCCGACCTGCTGCGCGGGCGCTTCCTGACGGCGGCGCTCGAGCGCCACCCGGCGCAGGATCGCCTCGATACGCACCTTAAGCTCAGCCATGCTGAACGGTTTGGGCAGGTAGTCATCGGCACCACGCTGAAAACCACTGATACGATCCGCCTCGGCGCCCAGGGCAGACATCATGATCACCGGCGTCGAGCTGCTTTCGCGCAGTTTCGCCAGCACATCCAGGCCGTTCAGTCCCGGTAGCAGGATGTCCATCAAGACCACATCGAAACGCGACTCGCGCGCAACCGCCAAGCCATCGCGACCATTCTTGCACCAGGTGACCTTGAAGCCGCCACGTTGCAGTTCTTCGTGCAGGTGGGCGCCCAGGACCGGGTCGTCCTCGATGGCAAGTATGGTGGATTCGCTAATAGCTACGGGATTCATTGGCGGGTGCTAGCAATTCTCAGTTACGCGATTATTGAGTAATTGCCTGGCGCAGGCAACCCGCAACTGCTCGTCGGTGCGACCCCCGATGATTGCGCCTACGTCAAAAGTAGATACAAATGAGTGCATTGCGCGAGAAGGCGCGGTACTTTTCCGACTTGGTCCGTCAGCTAGCACCGACGGCGGCTTACAGCACATGCCAGGCACAGGAGAGTTTCGTGCTGAATCGTTTGGGAATCCGCAGCCGCGTATTGCTGCTGGCTTTGTTACCTGCCGGCTTGATGGCGTTGGTGCTGGGCAGCTATTTCACTTGGCTGCAGCAGAGCGAGCTGCAAACCCAATTGCTGCAACGCGGCAAAATGATTGCCGAAAACCTCGCCCCCCTGGTGGCACCGGCCCTGGTTAGCCACGACCCGGCTCAGCTGGAGCGTATCGCCGCCCAGGCCCTGGAGCAGGCGGACGTACGCGCGGTGGCGTTTCTCGGCCCGGATCGCAACAATCTGGCGCATGCCGGCCCCAGCATGCTCAACCAGGCACCTACAGGTGGCGGTACCGAGTTGCTGCAGCGTACCGGTAGCGACGCCACCCGTTACCTGCTGCCAGTGTTCGGCCACCATCGCGACCTGGCAGGGGAACGTATCGCCAACGAAACCGATCGACTGCTGGGCTGGGTGGAAATCGAACTGTCCCACGACGGCACCCTGTTGCGCGGCTATCGCAGCCTGTTCACCAGCCTGTTGCTGATCTTCTGCGGCCTGGTCGCCACTGCGCTGCTGGCCTTGCGCATGAGTCGCACGATCAATGACCCCATCGGCCAGATAAAACACGCCGTGACCCAACTCAAGGACGGCAACCTGGAAGAACGTCTGCCGGTCATGGGCAGTTATGAGATGGATGAGCTGGCTGCCGGTATCAACCGCATGGCCGAAACCCTGCACAACGCCCATGAAGAGTTGCAACACAGCATCGACCAGGCCACCGAAGACGTACGCCAGAACCTGGAGACCATCGAGATCCAGAACATCGAGCTGGACATGGCGCGCAAGGAAGCCCTGGAGGCCAGCCGGATCAAGTCCGAGTTCCTCGCCAACATGAGCCATGAAATCCGTACGCCACTCAATGGCATCCTCGGCTTTACCCACCTGTTGCAAAAAAGCGAGCTGACGCCACGCCAGCTCGACTACCTCGGCACCATTGAAAAGTCCGCCAGCAGCCTGCTCGGGATCATCAACGAGATCCTCGACTTCTCCAAGATCGAGGCTGGCAAGCTGGTGCTCGACAGCATTCCGTTCAACCTGCGCGACCTGATCCAGGACACCCTGACCATCCTCGCCCCCGCCGCCCATGCCAAGCAGCTGGAGCTGGTCAGCCTGGTCTATCGCGACACACCGCTGTCGCTGGTCGGCGACCCGCTGCGCCTGAAGCAGATCCTTACCAACCTAGTGAGCAATGCCATCAAGTTCACCCGCGAAGGCACCATTGTCACCCGGGCCATGCTCGAAGAAGAGCACGGGGACAGCGTACAACTGCGTATTTGCGTGCAGGACACCGGCATCGGCCTGTCGAACCAGGATGTCCGGGCACTGTTTCAGGCCTTCAGCCAGGCGGACAACTCGTTGTCGCGCCAGCCGGGTGGTACCGGGCTGGGCCTGGTGATCTCCAAGCGGCTGATCGAGCAGATGGGCGGTGAAATCGGGGTCGACAGCACCCCCGGCGAAGGCTCGCAGTTCTGGGTCAGCCTGCGCCTGCCCAAGGCCCGTGACGACGCCGAGGACCTGCCGCTGCAATCCTTGGTGGAGCGCCGGGTGGCGATTGTCGACGCCCATGAGCTAGCGCGTCAGGCCCTCGAGCATCAACTGGAAGATTGCGGCCTGCAGGTTTCCACCTTCCATTCGATCGACCCGCTGCTGCATGCGGTGGCTGCGGCACGCATGGCAGGGGAACCCTTCACCCTGGCCGTCATGGGGGTCAACCTCGATAGTGCCTCGCCAGAACGCCTGGGCCAGTACATCCAGCAATTGCAGCGCCTGGACTGCCAGGCGCTGGTGTTGTGCCCGACCACCGAGCAGGCGCTGTACCACCCTTACCTGCCCAACGCCCATAGCCAGCTGCAAGCCAAACCGGCCTGCACGCGCAAGTTGCGCCGGGCCTTGCTGGAGCTGGTTCAGCCCCGGCGCAGCAGCAGCGAGGCCAAGGTCAGCAGCGACCAGCCGTTACCCAAAGTGCTGTGTGTCGACG
>JBOICD010000117.1:0-9147 GCA_050739855.1 Pseudomonas sp. | reverse complement strand
GTGCTGGTGATGCCAGGCAATGCCTTCTTCACTGCACAGGCGACCAACTAGTTCAAGGTCAGTTTCCCCATATTGCGTGCAGTATTCGCGCACCGGCCGGGGGCTGACATGGAAGCTATAGGCATCGGCCTGGATGCCATGGCCCTGGAGCACCTGGGCGACAATCTGCGGCACCGTAAGGTGCTGGAAAATCCGCTGGTTGTGGCTGAACTGCAAGTAGTACAGCGCTGGCACCAGCGTCAGGTGATAGCGGGTCAGGCGTGTACCGGGCTCCTCCACCCGAACGTCTTCGATGCGGCCATGCAGCCCTTCACCGTTCAATCCGAAGCGCAGAAACGCCGGCTGACTGAGCAGGCTTTCAAGATCGAAGTCGGGGTACTCGCTGATCAGTTCGATATGGATCGCGTACAGGGTGCTGATGGCTTCCGTGCCGTCAAACGCCAACACCTTGAAGTCATTGCGAACCGTGGGGATCAGTAACTCGAAATGCGTGCTGTTGGCCGTCGCAAACATACGTTTGTCCTTAAACGGGAGAGAAAACAACGCCATGCCCAAGCCGAATCGTGCTTGAGCTGGCGTAAACACCCGGAAAAGTTACCAAGAGCGGAAAAGAATTGATGTCAGACGTTTCCCAAACTGCATCTGTATTTGCAGGTCAGTCGAAGGCGTGTAAACAATCGCGGGGCAAGCCCCACAGGCTGCATCGAGTTCTGACCACGGCATATGCAGTACTTGGTCGGTCCGATCGAGTTCCGACTCATCCCCCACCCCCTCCCACCTATACTGAAATCACTAAGGTATAAACCCGCCAAGCATCCCGTCACAAAGGGGGTAGCGCTGTGGCCCCCCGTTCTCCTCTCCTGCTCCTGCTCATCCTCCTGCTCGCCCTGGGCGGCTGTGCCTCGCGAGAAAAGCCCCCCGAGCCACCTCCCGTGCAACTGAGCCCCGCCACCTGGGAGCAGATCGACCGGGAAATCATCGAGGCCTCGCTGGCCAGTACCAGCTCGGTCAATGACTACTCCCGACGCTCCATGCGCGTGTGGAAAGAACGGGTGCAACAGTTTACCGAAAGCGATTTCATCCCCTGGTTCACCGGCTACTGGACCCAGCAATGGCTGACCATGAAGGTGGCCTGGTACAAGATGAACAGCGGCGAAGGCAAGGCGCCGCCGGAGAAGCGCCTGGGCCTTTACCTGCAAGAGCAATATCACCGCCGGGTGCTCGACCAGGTGGCCAAGGAGATCGACCCCGAAGGCATTCGCAACCGCGCCATGGAGCTGTACATCCAGTTGCTTGGCCAGCAACTGCAACAGCTTGCCCAGCGCTACCGGGCGCCGCCCGAGCAATTCAACCTGCGCCTGACCCGGATCCAGGCGATCAACCTGGGTCCCCCGGCGGCGCGCAATGCCTCGCTCTACCAGTTGCTTTACAGCAAGTCGCTGGTCGAGCAGCCGGCTTATGCGGCACTGGTCGGGCACATGCACAGCGCCGTGCGCGCCGGCACCCAGCGCTCGGACGTCGGCCTGTCATCGGTGGCGCAACAGGCCAGCGAAAAGCTCGGCGCGACCCTGGCACCGCGCGGCATCGCCAGTGCCGTGTCCAGCGCCGTGGGCCGCGTCGCGGGCGCCCTGATCTCGGTGGTAGCGGCCGGCTACGGCGCTGTGACCCATAACCAGGAACAACCGGCCATGATCGAGCAACTACGGGTGATCCTCAATGTGGCGCTCAACGAGGAATGGCGTGAGCTCATGGATAACCGCAAGAGCGGCGTCATGGCCGGGGTGTACTACTTGTCCGGCGAAATCGAGGAGGGTCTGCTCGGTGCCAGGCAGCAGCCGGATGAAACGCAAAACGGCTCGTTGCGCATCGTTCTGCCGGCGCAGTAACTCACCTCAGACAGCGACACGGTTGTCGTCCACAGCCTGAGCCGACGTCGGCAAGCCGAAAATGCGGTCGAACAACCAGTTGTAGAGGAAGGTGTAGCAAGGGATCAAGACGATAAAGGCCAGGTCCACCAGGAAGGCTTCGACCAGGCTCATGTCCAGCCACCAGGCAATCAACGGAATCAGGTAGACCACCAGAGTCAGCTGAAAGCCGATGGCATGCGCGACGCGCCGGGCGACGCTGCGTCCGCGCTTGACCTGACGGCTTTCCCAGTACTCGAACAGGGTGTTGTAGATGAAGTTCCAGGCCATGGCGATGGTGGTGATCATCACCGCCAGCGGCCCGGTATTGCTCGGCGCCGTGTCCGACAGATAGGCCAGTCCCAGGGTCGACATACACAGGCCAATGACTTCGTAGGCGGTCACGTAGACCAGTTTGCGTTTTACACCTTGCACCGTACTACCTCGATTGCATCAACAGACGCCGCCCATCCAGGCGGCAGAGGCGCGCAAGAATGCGTCAATCTTCTTGACAGAAAAAGTCAGCAGCTATCAGATTGACTGACAGGAGATTGCCCAATTGAATTTTTCCAGCGACAACATCGAACTGTTCCTCGCCGTGCTTGACTGCGGATCGTTCTCTGCCGCCGCCCGCGCCTTGGGCCGGGTGCCTTCGGCCGTGAGCATGGCGGTCGGCAACCTTGAGGCCGAATTGGGCTACGCCCTGTTCGAACGCACTCACCGGGAAACCCGGCCCACCGCACTGGCCCTGGCGCTGGAACCCCATGCGCGGATGATCGCGGCACAACTGGGACAGTTACAGGTGCATGCCCTGGAATTGTCCCAGGGACTGGAAAGTACCTTGGCCATCAGTGTGGTACCGGACATCGACCACAGTCCGCTGCTGGCGGCGATCAAGACCATCAGCGAACGCTATCCGCTGCTGGAGATCGAGGTGCTCAGCGCCCCTCAGGAAGAGGCCCTGCAATTGCTGCGCAGCGGTCGGGTCAGCCTGTGCCTGGCATTTGCCGGACTGGCGGTCGATCCGCAACAACGCTTCCAGAACATCGGCATGGAGTCGCTGGTGGCGACCATCTCGCCGCAGCACCCTGCCCTGCAACGCCAGCCGCGGCAGATCGCCTACCTCGAAGACCTGGTCAACGTCCGGCAGATACTGGTGGCCAGTCGCGACCTGCCAATCACTGACACCCGCGCCCTGATCGGCAAGGCGCACTGGCGCACCGACAGCCTGAGCATGGCCCTGGAAATGGTCGAAGCAGGCCTGGGCTGGGGTGACTTTCCACTGTCGCGGGTGGCCCCGCTGCTTGAGGCCGGGCGTCTGCTGCGCCTGGATTTCAAGAACACCCGCAACGAACTGCAGTTGCCGGTGCATGCCTTCTGGCGTCACAACCAGCCGCTGCAAAAGGCCGCGCAGGAACTGGTCAGGCACCTCGGCGTTTAACGCCCCAAGCCGCAGGCCAAAGCCTTGGGTAGGAAAAACCTGTCAGCCCCTGCGGCAATCTGCCTTTCAATTTTTCAGCGTTGCGGCCGATAGCCGTCTGGATAGGTACGAGCATTGGCCAAAAGCACCGCTCGGCACTCCTCCTGACTGGCACAAGGTATCGGAACATGAACCTGAAATTTCGCCACAAGATCCTGCTGTGCGCCTGCGGCGTCGTGGTTCTGGCATTTGCTTTGTTCACCCTCTACAACGATTACCTGCAACGCAACACCATCCGGCAAAACATCGAGTCGTCGGTCAAGCAAGCCGGCGCACTGACCGCCAGCAGCGTGCAGAACTGGATGAGCGGCCGGATTCTGGTGCTGGAAAACCTCGCCCAGGACGTTGCCCACCAAGGCGCCAATGCCGATTTCCCGGGGCTGGTCGACCAGCCTTCGTTCACCAACAACTTCCAGTTCACCTACGTCGGCCAGGCCAACGGTGTGTTCACCCAGCGCCCGGATGCGAAGATGCCTGACGGCTACGACCCGCGCCAGCGCCCGTGGTACACCGCCGCCGTCGCCGCCAACCAGACCATGCTGACCCCGCCGTACATGGCCGCCGTCGGTGGCCTGGTGGTGACCATTGGCATGCCGGTCAAGAGCAAAACCAACGGTGAACTGCTCGGCGTGGTCGGTGGTGACCTGAGCCTGGCGTCCCTGGTCGACATTATCAACGCCGTGGACTTCGGCGGTATCGGCCATGCCTTCCTGGTCGACCGCAATGGCCAGGTGATCGTCAGCCCGGACAAAGACCAGGTGATGAAAAACCTCAAGGACATCTATCCAGGCAGCAACCTGCAGGTGGCCCCGGGCATTCATGACGCGACCCTGGGCGGTCAAGAGCGCATCATCTCCTTCGCCCAGGTCAGCGGTCTGCCATCGGCCGACTGGTACATCGGTTTGTCGATCGACAAGGACAAGGCCTACGCCCCTCTCAGCCAGTTCCGTACTTCGGCCATCATCGCCATGCTCATCGCCGTGGCGGCCATCGCCGGCCTGCTCAGCTTGCTGATTCCGGTGCTGATGCGCCCGCTGACCACCATGGGCCGCGCCATGCAGGACATCGCCCAGGGCGAAGGCGACCTGACTCGCCGTCTGGCGGTGGAGAACAAGGACGAATTCGGCGAACTGGCCGGCGCTTTCAACCAGTTCGTCGAACGTATTCACGCCTCGATTGCCGAAGTGTCCTCGGCTACACGTCAGGTGCATGATCTGTCGGAACGGGTGATGAGCGCTTCCAACGCCTCGATCATCGGCTCTGAAGAGCAAAGCATGCGCACCAACAGCGTGGCTGCAGCGATCAACGAACTGGGCGCCGCCACCCAGGAAATCGCCCGCAACGCCGCCGATGCTTCGCAGCACGCCAGCGGTGCCAGCGAACAGGCCAACGACGGCCGTCAGGTGGTGGAAGAAACCATCTCGGCGATGACTGCGCTGTCGCAGAAAATCAGCGAATCCTGCGAACAGATCGAAACCCTCAACGCCAGCACCGACGATATCGGGCAGATCCTCGACGTGATCAAGGGCATCTCCCAGCAGACCAACCTGCTGGCCCTGAACGCCGCCATCGAAGCCGCCCGTGCCGGTGAAGCCGGTCGCGGTTTTGCGGTGGTCGCCGACGAAGTGCGTAACCTGGCGCACCGTACCCAGGAGTCGGCCGAAGAGATCCACAAGATGATCACCACCCTGCAGGTCGGTTCACGCGAGGCGGTGCACAACATGAACGCCAGCCAGGTGTCGAGCGAGGAAAGCGTGATGGTTGCCAACCAGGCCGGTGAACGCCTGAGCAGTGTTACCCAGCGCATCGGCGAGATCGACGGCATGAACCAGTCGGTGGCGGCGGCGACCGAGGAACAGACTGCCGTGGTCGAGAGCCTGAACCTGGACATCACCCAGATCAACGTGTTGAACCAGCAAGGCGTGGCCAACCTCAATGACACCCTGCGTCATTGCGATGCCCTGGCCCAGCAGGCCGGTCGTTTGAAACAACTGGTCGACAGCTTCAAGATCTGACCCGCTGGCCTGGCGAGGGCGCAATGCCCTCGCCAGGTGCCTGGTCCTACACCACCACGGCGCGCTTGACCCTGCCCATCCGCACCCAGCCGATCAGCACCGCCAGCATCACCACAAAGCCCAGGTAACCGAAGAACGGATAAACCTGGCCGACCAGGCTGATAAAGCCGATCAGGCTACAGATAAACGCCGCCACGCCCGTCACCACAGCGCCCAGGCGAAAGCTGCGGGTATCTGCCGGCAACAGCCGCGCCAGAAACGAATAGTGCATGCCCACAGCGGTATTGACGATCATGCCGAAGATGATCACGCACATGATCACCCCCAGCGCCGGGGAAATTTCGCTGGCGATCGACAGCATTGGCATCGGTAAGTCAGCCACTGTATCCAGACGTGAGAGCAACCCGGCACTCATGACCAGCATCAGGCCGCCAAGCCCTGCACCACCGAGGATGCCGCCCCAGATCGCAGTCTTCTCCAGGCGTGCCGAGCCCCCGAGGATCGCCAGCATCGGCGCGCCGGCCACAACGTTGTACGACACGTAGAGGAACGCTCCCAGCAGCCAGTGGCTCGCCCCCGCCTCCTGCTGGCTGGCGATCTGGTCCAGCGCGGTGAAACTCAGGTCGCGGGTGAACACCGCATACAACGCGATCGCAGTAGCCGCCAGAATCAGGAAAGGCGTGACGGCACCGATCAATACGATGACCTTCTGAATATCCAGACAGACTACCGCCACCACCAGCAGGGTCACCAGCACACTTCCGGTCAGCGCCGGGATACCGAACTGCTGTTCGAGCAAGGCGCCGCCACCGGCGAGCATCACCACCGTCACCCCGAACATGAAGAAGGTGATCAACAGATCGACAAACAGACCCAGGTAGCGCCCGCAGATGGCATACACCACATCCTTGTGCGAGGCGGCCTGCAGACGGTTACCCAGACCCGCCAGGGCCATGCCGAGAAAGGTGAAGAGCGCCGCACTGACCAGGGTGCCGAGCAGCCCCCAGAGGCCGAAGTTGACAAAGAACAGCAATAATTCCCGCCCTGAGGCGAAACCTGCACCCACGATAACGCCGATAAAGGCGCCTGCAATTTTCAGCTGCTCTTTCATCTCGAACCCTCTGGCATCTATGGCCCTGGTCAGGCCTTGTTGTTTTTACCCAGTACCGCGCTGGCGTGTTCGACCTCAGTCGTGACCGATCCAGGCCTGTACTTCGATCTCCATATCCACGCCCAGGGCAAGGCCGGCGCTCACTGTCGAGCGCACCGGATAGCCGTTGGCGAAGAAGCTTTTGTAGACCTCGTTGAACCCGGCGAAATGCGCCATATCGGACAGCCACACCGTGGCCTTGACCACCTGCTCGAACCCTGCGCCGCACTCGGCCAGGGTTTCGCCGATACGCTCCAGGGTGGCCTGGGTCTGGGTCTGGATATCACCACGCACCACCTCGCCCGTGGCACTCATCGGCACCTGGCCGGAGAGAAACAAAAAGCCCCCGACCTTGACGGCCTTGGAAAACGGGAACGGCAGGTGGCTGGGAATACGCTGGATAGTCGAGCTCATGGCAAGGTCCTTTGAGGGGATTAACGAAAACGCGCGGGTGACAAGCGTTGCGGCTCGACACCTTCGCGGTGCAAAGAAGCGGGAAGTACTTGATCCAACAGCAACGCACAGGCCAGCTGCGAGACACCGGCCGCCGACTGGATGCCATAGCCGCCCTGGGCAGCCAGCCAGAAAAACGCCGGCGTCTGGGGATCGCGGCCAATGACCAGATCGCCATCGGCGACGAATGAACGCAGTCCGGCCCAGGTATGACTGGGGCGACGGATCGTCAGCGTGGTCAGGGCTTCGATGTTGTAGATGCCGGTAGCCACATCCAGCTCTTCAGGCATCACGTCCTGAGGTTCGACCGGATCGGCATTGGCCGGTGAGCCGAGCAACTGCCCGGCATCGGGTTTGAAGTAGAAGCTCTCATCCACCCCGATCACTGCTGGCCACTGCGCAAACGCCTGGTCTTGTGGCCCTTCGAAGGTAAAGGCGCTGCGCCGACAAGGTTGCAGGCCAACGGGCGGCACGCCACAAACCGCAGCAACCTGATCTGCCCAGGCGCCCGCCGCGTTAACCAGCTGTCGCGCCTGCACCACGCTGCCGTCGGCCAGGTGCAGCTGCCAGAGGCCTTCGGCAAAGGCCCCCTCAACCAGCTCGGCATTGCATCGCAGCTCGCCGCCCGCCTGACGAAAGCCACGCAAGAAGCCCTGGTGCAAAGCGTGTACATCAAGGTCCATGGCACCCGGCTCATGAAACGCGCCTGCAATAGCTTCGCCCTTCAGGCTCGGCACCATCTCCACAGCAGCCTCGGGATCGAGCAAGCGCACTTCGGTGCCATTGGCCAGGTTCTGCGCATAACTGCTGGCGAGCAGCGCCTGTTGCTCAAGATTGGCGACATACAGACACCCTCGCGGCTCCAGCAACCGATGCTCGCAGAACCCTGCCGGAGGCGATTGGTAAAAAGCGCGGCTAGCCCGAGTCAAAGCCTGGATCTGCGGGGTGCCATAAGCCTCCATGAACATCGCCGCCGAACGCCCGGTGGAGTGGTAGCCGGGTTGCGATTCACGCTCCAGCAACAGCACGCTTTGCTGCTCTGCCAGCCGGTACCCCAGGGAAGCACCCGCAATACCGGCGCCAATGATCACGCTGTCGAATATCTGCGTCATAACCTTGCCATTGCCTGATGAGGGAAACGAAAATTATCACTTATGAGAATTCTAATATATGAGAATTTCAGATTACGCAAGCGGCCACGGTAAGATGCCTGACCGTAATGCCTGACCGAGATCCTTGATGAGTGACCGCTCCCCTGCCGCCGACCGCCCTGGTACGCAGCCCCCGATCGACCGCAGCGAAGTCGGCGCGCGCTTGCGCACCGTGCGCAAGAGTCAGCAACTGACCCTCAAGCAGTTGTCGGAACGCTCCGGGGTGCCGGTCTCGACCTTGTCGAAAATGGAACTGGCGCAGGTATCGGTGAGTTACGAAAAACTCGCCGCAGCGGCGCGGGCGCTGAATGTCGACATCGCCCAGTTGTTTCGCTCATCCGAAATGGGCGATGCGCCGGCTTCCACCACCGTGGTGGTCCACTCGCTGCCTACAGCACCGGGTTACAGCACCGGAACCTATGACTACCACCTGATTGCCGGCGAGTTTCCCGAGCGGCTGATGACACCGATGTATGCGCGGATCATTGCCCGCGAGCGGCAGCAGTTCGATGAATTCATTCGTCACCCTGGGCAGGAGTTTGCCCTGGTACTCAGCGGGCGGGTGCGAATTGAGTTCGAGACTGGTGAGGCGGTGAGCATCGGCGCGCAGGAAACCGCTTATTTCAACAGCAATGTTGGGCACATTTACCTGTCGGAGAGTGAGGATGGGGGTGATGCACAGGTGATGGTAGTGATGACGGATCGGTGATGGATTTGCACGAAACCGTGTGCCCCCACACAAAGCAAGAGCGAAGCGAATTGTGCTCTTGATCTGCTTTTGATCTTGATCCACCCGCCCCGTTAACCAGTAGCGGCACCGGAGCGAAGGAACCCGAAGCGCAGCGTAGGGCCCCTGGTGGGGCGAGAATTTTGCTGGTTTTGTCCCTTGGCAGCAGACGCCAAGAAGCTGGGCGTTAAGGCTTGCACTTTAAGCCCTTTGCATAAGCGTTCGGTGAGCGATAGCCCAGTGCTGAGTGCAGTCGACAGCTGTTGT
>JBOICD010000116.1:0-9249 GCA_050739855.1 Pseudomonas sp. | reverse complement strand
ATGGTATAGACCGCCGCGTCCAGGTCCTTGACCTCATCCACCACCAGCGGGTTGTTGCCGCCCATTTCCAGGGCCAGGATCTTGTCCGGGCGGCCGGCGAACTGCTGGTGCAGCAGGTTGCCGGTGCGGCTGGAACCGGTGAAGAACAGGCCATCAATGCCCGGGTTGGAAGCCAGGGCCACACCGGTTTCACGCGCGCCCTGCACCAGGTTCAAGACGCCCGCTGGCAGACCAGCTTCAATCCAGCACTTGACCGTCAGCTCGGCGACCTTGGGGGTCAGCTCGCTGGGCTTGAACACCACGGTGTTACCGGCCAGCAGCGCCGGAACGATGTGGCCGTTAGGCAGGTGACCTGGGAAGTTGTAGGGACCGAACACCGCCACCACGCCGTGGGGCTTGTGGCGCAGCACCGCGGTGGCATCGGCCAGCGGGCCGCTTTTCTCACCGGTACGTTCACGATAGCTCTGCACCGAAATGGCGACCTTGTTAACCATGCTGGTCACTTCGGTAGTGGCTTCCCACAGCGGTTTGCCGGTCTCTTCACCGATGCAGCGGGCCAGTTCGTCGGCATTGGCCTTGAGTGCTGCGGCAAAAGCTTCGAGCACACTGATGCGCGCCTCCAGCGACTGCAGCGCCCAGCCGGCAAAGGCCTGGCGCGCCGCCTTGACGGCGCTGTCGACCTGCTCGGCGCTGGCGCCCTGGCCCTGCCAGATAACCTTTTGGCTGACCGGATCCAGCGACTGCAGCGCTTCGCCCTGCCCTGCCTGCCAACTGCCGGCGATAAAGTGAGTCGTCATTATTTGGCCTCCCGGGCAGCAGACAGCGGCACGGCACGCACCTGGTCACCGGCACTCAGGCGCAAGCGTTTTGCGGTCAACGGATCGACCACCAGGGTACCGGCCGCCAGGCGCGCGGGTGCCGCGGTGATGCGGCACTCTTCGCGCTTACGGTTATGGATGATGAATGGCGTGGCGTCGTCGCCCGGCGTACCAACGGCCAACACCAGCGCCTGGCTGTCGTGCACCGCACGGATCTTGGCGGTTTCGCATTCCACGGCGGGGCCAGCGTCGAAGATGTCGACGTAACCCTGGTAGCTGAAACCTTCGCTCTTGAGCATCGCCAGCGCCGGCTCGGTGTCGGTGTGCACGCGACCGATCACGCTACGAGCGTCCTCGGAAAGAAAGCAGGTGTACAGCGGAAATTTGGGCATCAACTCGGCGATGAACGCCTTGTTGCCGACACCGGTCAGGTAATCGGCCTGGCTGAACTCCATTTTGAAGAAGTGTCGGCCCAGGCTTTCCCAGAACGGTGAACGCCCCTGCTCATCAGACATGCCGCGCATCTCGGCAATGATCTTGTTGCCGAACAGTTCGGCAAACTCGGCGATGAACAGCAGGCGCGCCTTGGCCAGCAGGCGACCGTTGAGGCCGTTGCGATGGTCGCTGCGCAGGAACAACGAACACAGCTCGGAATTGCCGGTCAGGTCGTTGGCGAGGAACAGCGTCGGGATCTCCCGATAGATATTCAGCTCTTGCGAAGCACTGACCGTCAGGCCGACCCGGTAGTTGTACCAGGGCTCACGCAAGCCGACCGCGCCGGCAATGGCGGAAATCCCGACCACCACGCCTTCGTCGTTTTCCAGCACGAACAGGTAGTCAGCGTCGCCGCGCTCCGCTTCACCACGGAAGGTTTTCTCGGCCCAGCTGACCCGGTGCGCCAGGCGCTCCTCGTTGGCCGGCAAGGTGGTCAGGCCGGTGCCGGTGCTGCGCGCCAACTCGATCAGCGCCGGTAAATCGCTGCTGCGTACGGGACGAACGATCATGCTATCTCCTCGGGCGGCGGCCTTTGGCCTGCCGCGAAACTCGACCTGGGGGCTCGGTTATCGAACCGCAGGAATCAAACCGCGACCAGGCGCACACTGGCGCCTTCACCGACGCCCAGGGCTTCGGCGGCTTCAAGACTCAGGGTGACCGGTTTACCAGGCACCCAATCCAGCTCCAGGAGTACGGCGCGGTAATCCTGCAACTGGCCATTGCAGACCAGGTAGGGGCGTCCGCCCTTGACCACGGCGCTGTCGAGCTTGACCGGCACCACGCGGCTCTGGGCAATCGAACGGATGCTCGAAACCCGCGCATGCAAGGTCGGGCCACCGTCGAAAATGTCGATGTAGTGATCGGTCTCGAAGCCTTCGCGCATCAGGATGTCAAAGGTGATCTGCGCACGCGGATGCACCTGGCCCATGGCCTCTTGCGCGGCATCCGGCAGCAGCGGCACATAGATCGGGTAATGCGGCATCAGCTCGGCCAGGAAGGTCCGGCTCTTGAGGCCACACAGGCGCTCGGCCTCGGCGTAGTTGAGGTCGAAGAAGTTACGCCCGATGGCATCCCAGAACGGCGAATCACCGTTCTCGTCGCTGTAGCCGACGATCTCGGTCACCACCGAGTCAGCAAAACGCTCGGGGTGAGCGGCCATGAACAACAGACGACCACGGGAGTTGAGCTCCGACCAGCCGGTGCCGACCAATTCTGGCAGGACGTAAAAGCTGGTCAGCAGGCTGTTGCCGGTCAGATCATGGCACTGCGAAAGCACATGGATCTTGTTGTGGATCTTCAGCTCGCGCGAAGCATGCACAAAGGTCTCGTTACGGAAGCTGTAGAACGGCTCGGAATAGCCCGCCGACGCGACGATCGCCGAGCAGCCGACCAGCTTGCCGTTGCCGCTGTCTTCAAGCACGAAGAAATAGCTCTCTTCGCCGTTGAAACTGACTTCGGCCGCAAAGGACGTCTCCGAGGCGGCAATCTTGTCGCTCAGACGCCCGGCATCATCCGGCAAGGACGTGACACCAATGGGGCTGTCCGCTGCCAGACGCTGTACTTCGCCCAGATCAGCCATTTGCGCGGGGCGCATCACCAGCATGGTGTCACTCCTTTCGGGAAAACAGGCCAGCCATCGCCGGCACAGGAAAAATCAGCAAGCGCCCGCCGGGCACTGGCTCTGGAATTCGGATTCACCGGCCCCGAAGGGCCGGCGAAAGGACCGCAGGTGCCAATCAGGCCTGGGTCAGTTTTGCCGCAGCACGTTCGAAACGGTCCAGGCCTTCGTCGATATCGGCATCCTCGACCACCAGGCTCGGGGCGAAACGCACCACATCGGGACCCGCCTGAAGCACCATCAGGCCTTCTTTCTCGGCGGCGTTGAACACCTCCTTGGCCTTGCCTTTCCAGGCGTCGGTCAGCACGCAACCGATCAGCAGACCAATGCCACGCACCTGGGTGAACAGGCCGTACTTCTCGCCGATCTGCTCCAGCCGGGCCTTGAACTTCTGATGCTTGGCCTTGACGCCCGCCAGCACCTCAGGGGTGTTGACCACGTCCAGCACGGCATTGGCCACGGCGCAGGCCAGCGGGTTACCGCCGTAGGTGGTGCCGTGGGTGCCGACGGTCAGGTGCTTGGCCAGGGCTTCGGTGGTCAGCATGGCGCCGATCGGGAAGCCGCCGCCCAGGCTCTTGGCGCTGGAGAGGATGTCCGGGGTCACGCCGTAATGCATGTAGGCGAACAGCTCGCCGGTACGGCCAACGCCGGTCTGCACTTCGTCGAAGATCAGCAGCGCGTTGTGCTTGTCGCACAGCTCGCGGGCGCCTTGCAGGTAAGCGACGTCTGCCGGGACCACACCGCTCTCGCCCTGGATCGGCTCGATGACCACGGCGCAGGTCTTGTCGGAGATCTGTGCCTTGAGCGCTTCCAGATCGTTGTACGGCACATGGCTGATGCCGGTGATCTTCGGGCCGAAACCGTCGGAGTACTTCGGCTGACCGCCGACGCTCACGGTGAACAGGGTGCGACCGTGGAAGCTGTTAACGGTGGCGATGATTTCGTGCTTTTCCGGGCCGAAACGGTCATGGGCGACACGACGGGCCAGCTTGAAGGCGGCCTCGTTGGCTTCGGCGCCGGAGTTGCAGAAGAACGCGCGCTCAGCGAAGGTCGCGTCGACCAGCTTGTGGGCCAGGCGCAGGGCGGGTTCGTTGGTGAACACGTTGGACACGTGCCACAGCTTGTTGGCCTGTTCGGTCAGCGCGCCAACCAGCGCCGGGTGGGCATGACCCAACACGTTTACGGCAATCCCGCCCGCGAAGTCGATCAGCTCGCGGCCCGACTGATCCCAGACTCGGGAGCCCGCACCACGAACGGGGATAAAGGCCGCCGGTGCGTAATTGGGAACCATTACCTGGTCGAAATCGGCGCGTTGCACCGGAGCTTGCTCAACGGACATCGGAGTCTCCTGAAGAGGAACGCCTGCCTGAAACTGGCGAGCGATGGGGGGATTGTAAGGACAGATCAGCGCCTGACCTTGTCGCCAAGCGACAACTTCTTATAGCGCCAAACCCTGTTTTACCAAGGCTTACGGTAATGCGACAAATAGGGTCGCAAAGGCGCAGTTTAAACGGTGTGCGGGGATGGGTGGGAGATTCTGTATGGACGGTTCGATCGTGGGGCAAACCCACCCACACAGTCATGAAATCTGTGGGAGCGGGCTTGCCCCGCGATTAAAAATCAACCGCGCTCGGCAGGCACCGAAGACAACTCAAAAGGGCTGCTGCTACGTCGCTGGTTGCGATCTTCCCGCGGCGTTGCGCCAAAGAAGTTGCGATACGCGCTGGAGAAGTGCGGGCCCGAAGAGAATCCGCAGGACAGGCCGATCTGGATGATCGACTTGCTGGTCTGCATCAACATCTGCCGCGCCTTGTTCAGGCGCAGCTCAAGGTAGTACTGACTCGGCACGCGATTGAGGTACTGCTTGAAGATTCGCTCCAGTTGACGGCGCGACACGCACACATGCTGAGCAATCTCATCAGTGGTCAACGGCTCTTCGATATTGGCTTCCATCAGCAGCACGGCCTGGGTCAGCTTCGGATGACTCGAGCCCAGGCGATTCTGCAATGGAATACGCTGGCGCTCACCGCCCTCGCGAATCCGCTCGACCACCAACTCTTCCGACACCGCACCGGCAAGCTCGGCGCCATGATCCCGGGCCAGCACCGCCAGCAACAGGTCAACCACCGACATCCCGCCACACGCGGTCAGGCGATCACGGTCCCAGTCGAACAGATGGCTGGTGGCGATAACCTTGGGGAAACGCTCGGCAAAATCATCCTGCCAACGCCAGTGCACTGCCGCACGATAGCCGTCGAGCAAACCCAGCTGCGCCAACGGGTAAACGCCCGCCGACAAACCACCGACGACACAACCGGCACGGGCCAACTGCTTGAGCGCACTGGCCAGCCCGGATGCCACCGCCTGAGGCGGCTCATCGGCCAGCAAAAACAGCTTCTGGCAACCCTCCAGACGCCCTGCCCAAGGCTCACCCGGCAAGCGCCAGGCACCTTCGACCGCAGGCTCGGCCTGCAGAAACACCAACTCGTAGACCACCTCCGGATGGACGCGCTGGG
Source organism: Pseudomonas sp. (assembly GCA_050739855.1). GTDB lineage: Bacteria > Pseudomonadota > Gammaproteobacteria > Pseudomonadales > Pseudomonadaceae > Aquipseudomonas. The sequence continues at coordinate 3,802 of JBOICD010000116.1, read as the reverse complement.
CAACCCGCAAAACCTCTTCGGCCAGCGCCAGGGTCAGGGCTTTGGTGCTGGGCCAGATGAGAAAACCGATGCGCTGGGTGGTCATGGGGTGCGGTCCGAAACCTGAGAGGGGTCAAGAAGATAGAGCCTGGTCATGCTGCGATGAGCTCGCAGCATGACCCATTTTGGTGCAGATCGGCAATCTTACTTGAGGCTGCCCGAAAGGAATTGCTGCAGACGCTCGGATTGCGGATTGACCAGCACCTCGCGTGGGTTGCCGCTCTCTTCCACCAGGCCTTTATGCAGGAACACCAACTGGTTCGACACCTCGCGGGCAAAGCCCATCTCGTGGGTCACCACCACCATGGTCCGGCCTTCCTGGGCCAGCGCCTGCATGACCTTGAGCACGTCACCGACCAGCTCGGGGTCGAGCGCCGAGGTCGGTTCGTCGAACAGCATGACTTCCGGCTCCATGGCCAGCGCACGGGCAATCGCCACACGCTGCTGCTCACCACCGGACATATGCCCTGGATAGGCGTCCTTGCGATGGGCAACCCCGACCTTGGCCAGGTAATGCTCGGCTTTTTCCAGAGCGTCCTTCTTCGACATGCCCAACACGTGAACCGGCGCTTCGATGATGTTTTCCAGCGCGGTCATGTGCGACCACAGGTTGAAGTGCTGGAACACCATCGACAGCCGCGAACGCATGCGCTGCAACTGTTTTGGATCGGCAGCCTTGAGCGCGCCGTCCTTGTTGGCCACCAGCTTGAGCTCTTCATTGTTGAGCAGGATCTTGCCCGCGTGCGGCTGCTCAAGCAGGTTGATGCAGCGCAGGAAGGTACTCTTGCCCGAACCACTGGAGCCGATGATGCTGATCACGTCGCCTGCCTTGGCCGCCAGGGACACGCCCTTGAGCACTTCGTGACTGCCGTAGCGTTTATGCAGATCTTGGATTTCGAGTTTGTACATGCTGTCGATTCTCACAAAGCAGTCAGTCTTGAGCTAACGCTCAGGGCGAAAAAGTTGGCGCAGGCCTCAGTGCTTGCGCGGCGCCAGGTAGCCGAGCCAGCGGCGCTCAGCCAGCTTGAACAGGCGCACCAGAATGAAGGTCAGGCACAGGTAGAACACGCCGGCGGTGATGTAGGCCTCGAACGGCAGGTAATACTGGGCATTGACCGTGCGCGCCGCACCGGTGATGTCGATCAGGGTAACGATCGACGCCAGACTGGTGGTCTGCAGCATCATGATCACTTCGTTACTGTACTGCGGCAGTGCCCGGCGCAGGGCCGACGGCAGCAGGATGCGACGGTACATCTTGACCCGCGACATGCCCACAGCCTTGGCCGCCTCGATCTCGCCATGGGGCGTGGCCTTGAGGCTACCGGCAATGATTTCCGCAGTGTAGGCACTGGTGTTGATGGCAAAGGCCAGGCAGGCGCAGAAGGTCGCACTCGACAGCCAAGGCCAGAGGAAACTTTCACGCACGGCTTCGAACTGAGCCAGACCGTAGTAGATCAGGAACAGCTGCACCAGCATCGGCGTGCCGCGGATTACGTAGGTGTAGAGCCAGGCGGTCATGTTCACCAGCGGCTGCTTGGACACCCGCATCAGCCCCAGCGGGATCGCAGCCAGCAAACCGAACAGCAGCGACAGCGCCAGCAACTTGAGGGTGGTCAGCAAACCGCCCAGGTACAGCGGCAGCGCTTCCCAGATGACGTTGTAGTCGAAAATCATAGTTCAGCCGCCTTTACGCCAACCGAGTAGCGCTTCTCGAGGTAACGCAGGGCCAGCAGCGAGACACTGGTGATCACCAGGTACAGGGCCGCGACCGCCAGGAAGAAGGTGAAAGGCTCGCGGGTGGCATCCGCCGCCTGCTTGGCCTTGAACATCATGTCCTGCAGACCGACCACCGAAATCAGCGCCGTGGCCTTGGTCAGGACCAGCCAGTTGTTGGTGAAGCCTGGAATCGCCAGGCGAATCATCTGCGGCACCATGACCCGGAAGAACACCTGCAGGCTGCTCATGCCGTAAGCCATGCCAGCCTCGGCCTGCCCCTTGGGAATCGCCATGAAGGCACCACGGAAGGTTTCCGAAAGGTAGGCACCAAAAATGAAACCCAGGGTACCGATACCCGCCATCAACGGATTGAGGTCGATGTAATCGTCATAACCGAGCAGCGGTGCTACGCGGTTGAGCAGGTCCTGACCGCCGTAGAAAATCAGCAGGATCAAAACCAGGTCGGGGATCCCGCGGATCACCGTGGAATAGAGGTCGCCCAGCCACGCCAGCCAGCGCACGGGCGACAGACGCAGGGCCACACCGATAAGGCCGAGCACAATGGCCAGGGCCATGGACGACAAGGCAAGCTGCAGCGTAAGCCACACGCCGTCGAGGATAACTGCCCCGTAGCCTTTCAACATGATGAGGTCCTCGACCTTAGGGATGAAAAAATGGTGCAAACCTCAGAGCCTCTGCTGCTTGCACCATTACACAGGTGAAACGTCGACGATTTACTTGGCTTCAGGGCCGTAGATGTCGAAGTTGAAGTACTTGTCCTGAATCTGCTTGTACTTGCCATTGGCGCGGATAGCGGCGATGGCAGCGTTGATGCGATCCAGGTTGGCTTTGTCGCCTTTGCGCACGGCAATGCCGATACCATCACCGAAGTACTTCGCGTCAGTGAAGGACGGACCGACGAAGGCATAGCCCTTGCCAGCGTCAGTCTTGAGGAAGCCATCTTCAAGCAGCGTAGCATCGGCCACGGTGCCATCCAGGCGACCGGCAGCGACATCCAGATAGATTTCGTTCTGGGTGCCGTAAGGAACGATGGTGGCGCCTTGTGGAGCCAGGACTTCCTTGGCGAAACGGTCGTGGATCGAGCCACGCTGAACACCGATCTTCTTGCCTTTGAGCTCGGCCAGGTTATCGCTGACAGTGGCGCCTTCCTTCATCACCAGACGCGCCGGGGTCAGGTAGTACTTGCCAGTGAAGTCCACGGACTTCTTGCGATCGTCGGTGATCGACATGGACGAGAGGATGGCGTCGATCTTGCGCACTTTCAGTGCCGGGATCAGGCCGTCGAATTCTTGCTCGACCCAGGTGCACTTGACCTTCATCTCTTCGCACAGGGCGTTGCCGATGTCGTAGTCGAAGCCGACGATGCTGCCATCTGGCGCCTTCGAGGCGAACGGTGGGTAAGCGGCCTCGATACCGATTTTCAGCGGTTTCTCATCAGCCAGCGATGCCAGGGAAAACACAGATAGCGCCAGGGCGCCAAGCAGTGCGAGTTTCTTCATCTGGAACTCCATCGGTAAAGGGCAATACAAGGCAGCGTGAAACTTCTGCCCGATATGCGAATGGGTACAACGCGAGCTGCGCAGGGTCGACGAAGGTCGAACGCCACGAGCGAGTGATCGGCATTTTAACGACAGCTCCGAAGCCGATATTTCCTCAATGCGACAACTAGTTATAGAAGCGCAGGAACACGGGGCTGGAGATATTGACAGCTTTCGCGGAATATGCAAAAGCAAAAGACAAATAACCAATCAATGAAGCAATAAGCGGGCCTATTATTGGCAAAGCCTTCTAATCCGGCAAGCGTAGCGTTTCAGCTGGTTGAAATCAGTGCAGGAAGTGCCCTGTTAGCGGGCGAAAACGTTTCTCTTTGCCCCGCTGACGAGCAATTGCGGTGACAGAAAGGTTACCGATGATTGTCGAAGTAACAGAAAGCACAAAGCCCCGCTGGCGCAGCCAGGCGGGGCTTGTTGTTGTGGTTTGGCGAGCCTCATCGCGGGGCAAGCCCGCTCCCACAGCACTCTGTGGG
>JBOICD010000115.1:0-9288 GCA_050739855.1 Pseudomonas sp. | reverse complement strand
ACTTGAACGCCAGCTTGCGGGTGGTGATGGCCGGAAAGCCTTTCTGCAGGTCGAAGCGCAGCATGGCGCCAGGCAGGCTGATGGTGCGGATACCGGTACGGTTACCCTGCAGGGTGCCGTTTTCGATCACATCGCGGACCAGATCTAGATACTGTTTCATGGCTTACCTGTAGCAAAGACGGCAGGGGATCGCCCTGCCGTGGAAAATCAAACGGCGGCCTTGGCCGTGGGTTTGCGGTTGTAGGCCCACCAGATCAGGAAGATGCCACCGACGATCATCGGTACGCAAAGCAACTGACCCATGGTCAACCAGCCAAAGGCAATGTAGCCAAGCTGGGCATCGGGTACCCGCACGAACTCTACGATAAAGCGGAAGATGCCGTAGAACAGCGCGAACATGCCGGAAACGGCCATGGTCGGGCGCGGTTTGCGCGAGTACAGCCAAAGGATCAGGAATAATGCCACACCTTCCAGGGCGAACTGGTACAGCTGCGACGGGTGACGCGGCAACTGGGCCGGATCGCTGAACGACGGGAAGACCATGGCCCACGGCACATCGGTAGCCTTGCCCCACAGTTCGGCGTTGATGAAGTTGCCGATACGCCCGGCACCCAGGCCGATCGGTACCAGTGGCGCGACGAAGTCCATCAACTCGAAGAACGACTTGTTGTTGCGCTTGCCGAACCACAGGGCCGCGAGCATCACGCCGATAAAACCGCCGTGGAACGACATGCCGCCCTTCCACACTTCGAAGATCAGCGTCGGGTTAGCGAGGTAGGCATGCAGGTCGTAAAACAGCACATAGCCCAGCCGCCCGCCGACAATCACGCCCATGGACAGCCAGAACACCAGATCCGAGAGCTTTTCGCGGCTCCAGGTCGGGTCGAAGCGGTTCAGCCGCCGCGAGGCCAGCAGCCAGGCGCCGCCGATGCCGATCAGGTACATCAGGCCGTACCAATGGATTTTCAGCGGTCCCAGGGCAATTGCCACGGGATCTATCTGCGGGTAAGGCAGCATGGTGACTCCTCTCGTTAAAGCAAAAAGCTTAAGCCGACGCAAAACAGCAGCGCGGCGAACAGCCGCTTGAGCAGGCGTGGCGACAGTTTATGTGCCAGACGCGCGCCGAAGCGGGCAAAAAACATGCTGGTCAGGGCAATCCCCAGCAGCGCGGGCAGGTAGACAAAACCCAGGCTATGCGCGGGCAGGTGCGGATCGTGCCAGCCCAGCCAGATGAAGCTCAGGGCGCTGGCCACGGCAATCGGAAAACCGCAGGCCGAGGACGTTGCTACGGCCTGCTGCATCGGCAGGCTGCGCCAGGTCAGGAATGGCACAGTCAATGAACCGCCGCCAATACCGAAAATCGCCGATGCCCAACCGATCACGCTGCCTGCCGCCGTCAGTCCGGTCTTGCCGGGAATACTGCGGCTGGCCTTGGGCTTGAGGTCCAGGGCCATCTGCAACGCTATCACCAGGGCAAACACGCCGATGATCTTCTGCAGCATCGGCCCCTGGATGGCCGAGGCGGTCTTGGCACCGATGCCGGCGCCGACCAGGATCCCGAGAGTCATCCAGACGAAGATCGGCCACTGCACCGCACGCTTGCGATGGTGCTCGCGAATGGCATTGATCGAGGTAAAGACAATGGTCGCCAGCGACGTACCCACGGCCAGGTGGGTCAGCACCGAGGCATCGAAGCCCTGCAAGGTGAAACTGAACACCAGCACCGGCACGATGATGATGCCACCGCCAACGCCAAACAACCCGGCCAGCACACCTGCGCAGGCGCCCAACAGCAAATAGAGCACGAATTCCATTGTCGCCCCCGTCAATTCAGTCCGGCATGGTAACGGAAGGGAGGCCTGCGGCTCTAGTGAAGACACATCAAGTCGATGGATCAGACCGGGCGCTATGGGTAGAGTGGGCAAAAACACAGAGGTCCACCTATGTGTCTGATCGTTTTCGCCTGGCGGCCCGGGCATGCCCAGCCACTGATCGTCGCGGCCAACCGCGATGAGTTCTATGCCCGTCCCAGCCGCATGCTGGGCGCCTGGGACGATGCGCCCGGCGTCTATGCCGGGCGTGACCTGGAAGCAGGCGGCACCTGGCTGGGCGTCGGCCCGGCGGGGCGCTTTGCCGCGCTGACCAATATTCGCGACCCGCAACAAGCCCAGGGCGCACGTTCACGAGGTGAACTGGTGGCGACCTTCCTGCGTGGTGAGCTGGGGGTCGAGGCCTATCTGGACCAGGTCGCCAGCCGCAGCCAGCAGTATTCGGGGTTCAACCTGCTGGTGGGCGATAGCCGCACGATGGGTTACCTGAATGCCCGTGAGGCGCAGCTGCAGCTGCTGGGCGAAGGTGTCTATGGCCTGTCCAACGCCGGGCTGGATACGCCCTGGCCGAAGCTGGTCAAGGCCCGTGCCGGGCTGATCCAGCATCTACCCGATCCACAACCCGAAACCTTGCTGGCATTGCTTGGGGATAACCTGCAGGCGGCGGACGGCGAGCTGCCTGAGACCGGCGTAGGGCTCAGTACCGAGCGGTTACTGTCGAGTGTGTTTATCGCCAGCCAGAACTATGGGACGCGGGCCAGTACGGTGTTGATTGTCGAGGCGGACGGTCGGCGGCGCCTGGTGGAACGCAGTTTCGGGCCGTTTGGGGGGCATTTGGGGGAGGTGGATCTGCAGGTCTGATGCTATCGCGGGGCAAGCCCGCTCCCACAGGGATCACCAATACCCAGTGGGAGCGGGCTTGCCCCGCGATTGAGGCTTACAAATTCTTCGCCGACCCCGGATTGATCATCCGCGCCAGCCCCAGGTTCTTCAGGGCCAACTGCAGCGAACTGTGGATAACTTGCGGGTTGTCGATGCCCATGGCCTGGGCCAGCAGTTCCTTGGACTTGCTCAGGCTCACCTGACGCAACATCCATTTCACCTTAGGCAAGTTGGTGGCGTTCATCGACAGGCTGTCGAAACCCATGGCCATCAGCAGCACCGCTGCCGCCGGATCACCGGCCATCTCGCCACAGATACTCACCGGTTTGCCTTCGGCATGGGCGTCGCGCACCACGCTCTGCAGGGCTTGCAACACTGCTGGATGCAGATAGTCGTAGAGGTCAGCGACGCGCGGGTTGTTGCGGTCTACCGCCAACAGGTACTGGGTCAGGTCGTTAGAGCCGACCGAAAGGAAGTCCACCTGGCGCGCCAGCTCACGCGTCTGGTACACCGCCGCCGGGATCTCGATCATCACACCCACCGGCGGCATCGGCACGTCCGTGCCTTCGTCCCGCACTTCGCCCCAGGCGCGGTGGATCAGGTGCAGGGCTTCTTCCAGCTCGTGGATACCGGAAATCATCGGCAGCAGAATGCGCAGGTTGTTCAGGCCTTCGCTGGCTTTGAGCATGGCGCGGGTCTGCACCAGGAAGATTTCCGGGTGGTCGAGGGTCACGCGGATACCGCGCCAGCCCAGGAAGGGGTTGTCTTCCTTGATCGGGAAATACGACAGCGCCTTGTCACCACCGATGTCCAGGCTGCGCATGGTCACCGGCAACGGGTGGAAGGCCGCCAGTTGCTCGCGGTAAATCGCCAGCTGCTCCTTTTCGCTGGGGAAGCGCTGGTTGATCATGAACGGCACTTCAGTGCGGTACAGCCCGACCCCCTCGGCGCCACGCTGCTGGGCGCGGGCGACATCGGCGAGCAGGCCGGTGTTGACCCACAGTGGCATGCGGTGACCATCGAGGGTGATACACGGTAGTTCGCGCAAGGCATCCAGGCCCTGGGCCAGCTGGCGTTCCTCTTCGACCACTTCGGCATATTGCTTGCGCAGCACTTCGCTGGGGTTGGTGTAGACATCGCCCTTGTAGCCATCGACGATCATGTCGATGCCGTCGACCTTCGAATACGGCAGGTCGACCAGGCCCATCACGGTCGGAATACCCATGGCCCGGGCCAGGATCGCCACGTGGGAGTTGCCCGAACCCAGTACCGAAACCAGGCCGACCAGCTTGCCTTCCGGCACTTCGCCGAGCATCGCCGGGGTCAGTTCTTCACTGATCAGAATAGAGTTATCGGGATAGACCAGCGTCTGCTGCCTTGCCTCCTGGAGGTAGGCCAGCAGACGCCGGCCCAGATCCTTCACGTCCGATGCCCTCTCCCGCAGGTAGGCATCGTCCATCAGCTCGAAGCGGTTGACGTGCTCGCCCACCACCTGGCGCAAGGCGCCCTGGGCCCACTGCCCGGTCTTGATCACCTGCACCACTTCGCCGCCCAGGGCCGCGTCTTCGAGCATCATCAGGTAGACGTCGAACAACGCGCGCTCTTCCGGGCGCAGCTGGGTGGCGAGTTTGGCGGACAGGCTGCGCATGTCGGCGCGCACGCCTTCCAGCGCATTGTTGAAAAGTGTCAGCTCGGCGTCGATGTCATCAACAGTCTTGTCCGGCACCACGTCAAGGTCGGCCGGTGGCAGCATGACCACCGCCTTGCCCACAGCCGCGCCGGGCGAACCCGGCACGCCAACGAACTTGGCCTCCTGGATGCCCTTGCCCTGGCGACCCAGACCACGGATCGAGCCGGTGGCTTCGGCATGCGCGATGACCCCGGCGAGCTGGGCGCTCATGGTCACCAGGAAGGCTTCTTCGCCCTCATCGAACTGGCGCCGCTCTTTTTGCTGGATGACCAGAACCCCGACTACCCGCCGGTGGTGAATGATCGGCGCACCGAGAAACGAGGCGAAACGCTCTTCACCGGTTTCAGCGAAGTAACGGTAGCGCGGGTGGCCGGCGGCGTTTTCCAGGTTAAGCGGCTCTTCACGGGTACCGACCAGACCGACCAGACCCTCGTTGGGCGCCATGCTGACCTTGCCGATCGAGCGCTTGTTCAAGCCTTCGGTGGCCATCAGCACGAAGCGGTTGGTCTCGGGGTCGAGCAGGTAGACCGAGCAGACCTGACTGCCCATGGCCTCTTTGACGCGCAACACAATGATCCCCAACGCCGTCTTGAGATCCTTGGCGGAGTTAACTTCCTGGACGATCTTGCGCAGCGTATTGAGCATGGCTCGGGGTCGAACTCCGTCGTCAGTCGCGCGCCAGCAGGCGCGGGGCAAGCTCTTTGAGAGCGCGGCGGTAAACCTCGCGCTTGAATGTCACCACCTGGCCCAGCGGATACCAATAACTGACCCAACGCCAGCCATCGAACTCCGGTTTCCCGGTCAGATCCATCCGCACCCGCTGCTCGTTGGAGACCAGGCGCAGGAGAAACCATTTCTGCTTCTGGCCGATACACAGCGGTTGGCTGTGGGTCCGGACCAGGCGTTGGGGTAAACGATAACGCAACCAGCCGCGGGTGCAGGCAAGAATTTCAACATCATCGCGCTCTAGCCCCACTTCTTCGTTCAGCTCGCGGTACAGGGCATCTTCCGGCGTCTCTTCAGGGTTGATACCACCCTGGGGAAACTGCCAGGCATCCTGGTTGATCCGCCGAGCCCATAGCACCTGCCCAAGATCATTCGTCAGAATGATCCCGACATTGGGGCGAAAACCATCGGGGTCGATCACGGCAGCAACCTCGCAAACGCATGTCACGGCATTGTTCCACAAAGGCCACAAGGCCAGCAACGCGCCTGTTTACCTTATGTGCACCGATGTGAAAAGTCCGTATTCTGTGGGACTTTTCAGATGTTATGCGAGTGACTTCAATGCGCCTGGCTTTATTCGATCTGGACAATACCCTCCTCGGCGGCGACAGCGACCACGCCTGGGGTGACTACCTCTGCGCCCGCGGGATTCTCGACCCGGTGGAGTATCAGAACCGCAACGATGCCTTCTACCAGGATTACCTGGCCGGCAAGCTGGACCTGGCGGCCTACCTGAACTTCAGCCTGGAAATCCTCGCCGCCACGGAAATGGCGCAACTCGACGAATGGCATCGCGACTTCATGCGCGATTGCGTCGAGCCGATCATCCTGCCCAAGTCCTTGGCACTGCTGAAGAAACACCGTGACGCCGGCGACAAGCTGGTGATCATCACCGCCACCAACCGTTTCATTACCGGACCGATTGCCAAGCGCCTGGAGGTGGACACCCTGCTGGCCACTGAATGCGAGATGGTCGACGGCCGCTACACCGGTCGCAGTACCGATGTGCCGTGTTTCCGTGAAGGCAAGGTAACGCGCCTGAATCGCTGGCTGGAAGAAAACGGCTTCAACCTGGTGGGCAGCTATTTCTACAGCGATTCGATGAATGACCTGCCGCTGCTGGAGCAGGTGGCCAATCCGGTTGCCGTCGATCCGGACCCGAACCTGCGTGCCGAAGCTGAAAAGCGCGGTTGGCCGGTGATCAGCCTGCGCGATTGATCGCCCCTGTGGGAGCGGGCTTGCCCCGCGATGCTATGTGACTGAACAACCCAATCGCGGGGCAAGCCCGCTCCCACCGAAGCCCGTGTGATCAGACCGGTTTGGCGCCCATCAGGCCGGCGATAGCGATGAAACACACACCACTGAACAGCGCCAGCGCCAGGGTGAACTTCGGATTACCCACAGTCGGCGCCGTGCGCAGGCGATTGACCCGCGCCAGCAGCCAGAACCAGCTGAACGCCCCGAAGGTGTAGATCACGCTGGAGCCCAGCAGCCAGGTCTGGCCCAACGGCCAGCCGACCAGGTGCACCAGCCACCAGCCGGTGAACGGCAGGCTTATCAGGCAAATGCCCATCAACAGCCAGACGAACACCAGCGGTCGCTGCATCAGTCGGCTCGCTGCTGCCGTGTCGCCTTTACGGCGCACCAGCCAGGTCCAGATCGCCAGACCAAGGGCACTGCCCAGCAACAGCACGGTGGCCGAGAGGTGCAGGACCTTGAGAGTAGTCAGGTATTCCATGTCATTGCTTCCTTGTGAGCTGTCCTGAGCTTAGCTGCTCAGCCCAGGAACAGCCGGTACGCGGGGTTATCGGTTTCATCCCAGTACGGGTAGCCGATCTTGGCCAGGGCGGCGGGAACCAGGTGGCGCTCATCATCCGGGACTTGCAGGCCAGCCACCACGCGACCATCGGCCGCGCCATGATTGCGGTAATGGAACATCGAGATGTTCCAGCGCCCACCAAGCTTGTTGAGGAAGTTGAACAGCGCCCCCGGACGCTCCGGGAACTCGAAACGCAGCACCAATTCGTCACTGACCCGCGCGGCATGGCCACCGACCATGTGACGGATATGCAGCTTGGCCAGTTCGTTGTCGGTCAGGTCGAGTACCGGGAAGCCTTGCTCGGTCAGGCTCTGGATCAGCGCGCTGCGCGGATCGGTGTCCGGATGGGTCTGCACGCCAACGAAGATGTGCGCCTCACCATCGGCATGGTAGCGGTAGTTGAATTCGGTGATCTGACGTTTGCCGATGGCTTCGCAGAACGCCTTGAAACTGCCGGGTTGCTCAGGGATGGTCACGGCAATGATGGCTTCGCGGCCTTCACCCAGCTCGGCACGCTCGGCAACATGGCGCAGGCGGTCGAAGTTGACGTTGGCACCGGAGTCGATGGCCACCAGCGTCTGACCGCTGACGCCCTTGAGCTCGACGTACTTTTTGATCCCGGCCACACCCAATGCGCCGGCAGGTTCGGTGATCGAGCGGGTATCGTCGTAGATATCCTTGATCGCCGCACAGATTTCGTCAGTGCTGACGGTGATCACTTCATCAACATGGGTCTTGCAGATGTCAAAGGTGTGCTGACCGATCTGCGCCACCGCCACGCCATCGGCGAACAGCCCGACCTGCGGCAACACCACTCGCTCACCCGCGGCCATGGCGGCCTGCAGGCAATTGGAGTCATCCGGCTCGACGCCGATCACCTTGATCTCCGGGCGCAGGTATTTCACGTAAGCCGCGATACCGGCGATCAAGCCGCCGCCACCGACCGGAACGAAGATCGCGTCCAGCTGGCCCGGGTGCTGGCGCAGGATCTCCATGGCCACCGTGCCTTGCCCGGCAATGGTGTGCGGGTCGTCGTAGGGGTGGATATAGACGAAGCCTTTTTCATCGACCAGTTTCAGCGAATAGGCCAGCGCCTCGGGGAAGGAGTCGCCGTGCAGGACCACCTTGCCACCGCGCGAGCGTACGCCTTCGACCTTGATCTCCGGGGTGGTCTTGGGCATGACGATGGTCGCCTTGATCCCCAGTTCCCGCGCCGCCAGCGCCACGCCCTGGGCATGGTTGCCGGCCGAGGCGGTGACCACGCCACGGGCCAGTTCCTCAGGGGTCAGCTGCGCCAGTTTGTTGTAGGCACCGCGGATCTTGAAGGAGAACACCGGCTGCAAGTCTTCACGCTTGAGCAGGATGTTGTTGCCCAGGCGCTTGCTCAGTTGGCCGGCGGTCTGCAACGGGGTTTCGACCGCAACGTCGTAAACGCGCGAGGTGAGGATCTTCTTGACGTACTGTTCGAGCATCGGGAAAGCATCACTGAGCGGTTGGGCGGGGCTGGAAGTCTACCCCAGCGCCTTGTCGGGCGACCACAGCAAGTCCGTGGTTTTAGCCGCTATACTACGCGTCTTCACGATACTCCTCCCCGCTTCGGAGCCCGCATGACCCAGGACCAACTCAAACAGGCTGTCGCCCAGGCCGCTGTCGATTTCATTCTGCCCAAGCTCGACGACAAGAGCATCGTCGGCGTTGGCACCGGCTCGACCGCCAACTGCTTCATCGACGCCCTGGCCCAGCACAAGGCTGCCTTCGATGGCGCCGTGGCCAGCTCCGAAGCGACGGCTGCACGCCTGAAGGGTCATGGTATTCCGGTGTATGAGCTGAACACCGTCAGCGACCTGGAGTTCTATGTCGACGGCGCCGACGAAAGCGACGAGCACCTGAACCTGATCAAAGGCGGTGGCGCGGCCCTGACCCGCGAGAAGATCGTTGCCGCTGTGGCCAAGACCTTCATCTGCATCGCCGACGCCAGCAAGCTGGTGCCGGTGCTGGGTGCCTTCCCGCTGCCGGTCGAAGTGATCCCGATGGCCCGCAGCCATGTGGCGCGCCAGCTGGTCAAGCTGGGCGGCGACCCGGTCTATCGTGAAGGCGTGGTCACCGACAACGGCAACATCATCCTCGATGTGCACAACCTGCAGATCACCAACCCGGTGGCGCTGGAAAGCCAGATCAACGCGATTGTTGGCGTGGTCACCAACGGCTTGTTCGCGGCGCGGCCGGCGGATCTGCTGTTGCTGGGGACTTCTGAAGGGGTCAAGACTCTCAAGGTCTAAAAGCATCGCGGGGCAAGCCCGCTCCCACAGGCTATTGATCAACCGGTGGGAGCGGGCTTGCCC
>JBOICD010000114.1:0-9308 GCA_050739855.1 Pseudomonas sp. | reverse complement strand
GTCAAACATTTCGTGGTACAGATGGTACGTACCACGCAGATGCTCGATGCGAGCTTGCCAAAGGTATCGATGCACCCTGCGTTGCCGGCGCTGTGGGATGCGCTTGGCGATCTGTTTCCGGTGTTTGAGGTGCGCGGCTAGACCGCCGCGCCCTTTAACCGCTAGAGCCAACCCCAGAACTGCAACCACCAGCCATAGCCTACCGTGGCAATGGCTGCCAGCAGGCAAACGCTGGCGGCGCAGCGCCGGGACCGGGCAATGTCCTGACGTGCCAGCAGCTTCCAGCCCAACCAGGCGCTCCAGGCCATGGCTGCGATCAACAGCAAGGCCCTGGCCGGTTGTACCCATTCCAGCAGCAGACCTTCATAGCGCAGCAGCTTCACCGTGGTTGCCGACAAGCCGAGAAACAGCCCGGCGCCGCCCAGAGGTGTAAGGGCCAGGCTCAAGGCGCCATACAGATCAGGCTTGCCCGTCAGCCGTGCTGCCAGGCGCAACAAAACCAGCAGGCTGCCGCCCAGTAACAGGGCGCTGGCGCTCAGGTACAGGACGATACTGAAACCGTCCAGCCAGCTGAAGCTGTCATTGAGCTGCGGGTAATGGGTCAGCAGCCACCAGGGGGCGTTGTCCTGCAAGGGCCAGAGCACATCATGCTCCACCAGCCATTGCGCCAGGTGCTGTTTGAGGGTGATGAACCAGGGGCTGACGGTCCACTGGAAGGCGCCCATGGCCAGGCCGATGACGCCGAACAACAGCAGGCGACTATCCCAGGGTGACGGTGTACGCGTGGCTGCATGCAGGATCTCTTCGTTGCTGGAGCGGGCAATCAGTTGCACCGCGCCGCGTTGCCCGCTGCAGCGGCCACAGGCATGACAGTCGCTGGCGCCCTGCAGGCGACGGATGTCCAGCAGCGGTGCGCAGTTGGGCGGTGGCAGGCGCGGTGCGGTGTTTTCTTTCCAGCGCTGTTCATCGACCTGGAAGTGTACCGGGGCGAGGCGCGCGAGTAGGGCAAAGACACCGCTGACCGGGCACAGGTAGCGGCACCAGACCCGTTTGCCGCGGGCGAACAGCAAACCGATGGCAATCGCCGCCAGTGTCGAGCCGCCGAGAATCAGCAGTGCTGCCTGGGCATAGTCGTAGACGCTGATCAGTTGGCCGTAGAGGGTGGTCAGGCAGAACGCCAGGGTTGGCCAGCCACCCCAGCGCATCCAGCGTGGCACGCCCATGCCCCGGCCATACTGGCTGGCCCATTCGCTCAGCGAGCCTTCCGGACACAGCACTCCGCACCAGAGCCGGCCGAACAATACGATCGACAGCAACACGAACGGCCACCAGAGGCCCCAGAACAGGAACTGGGCGAACAGGGTCAGGTTGTCCAGCATCCGCGCCTGGCTGCCGGGCAACGGCAGCAATGCCGGTACTACCAGCAGCACGGCGTAGAACAGCACCACCGTCCACTGCAGGGTGCGAATCACCCCGGCATGGCGGCGCATGCCGTTACCCAAACGCTGCAACAGGCGATTGTGCACACTCAGGCTGGACATGCGGCACTGCCTGTTTTGCGCTGCAGCAGCCAGCACCCGACGCTCAGCCAGTAGCCGCTGAGCACCAGCAGGGTCAGGGCGCTGGGGGTGGCGCGGTAACCGGCAAACCCGGCGAGAAAGGCGCCCAGGCCCTGGCTGTCGCTGAGCACCGTGCTGCTGTCCCAGAGCGCATCGCCAACCAGGCTATAGGCCATCTCCGGCAACTCCATGGCCAGCAGTTGACCACCGATCCGTTCGGTCGCGCTGACCAGCAAGGCTGCCGCGAGCAGCAGCAACAGCGCCTCACTCAGGCCAAAGAAATGTCGCCATGAAATGAGCCGCCGGCTGCTGTGCACCAGGGCAATGGTCAGCCCTGACAGCAGCAGCCCGGCGATGGCGCCGATGAAGAATTGCGCCAGCGGTAAACCTTGCAGGCGAGCACCGGCACCGTACAGAAAGACCACGGTTTCACTCCCTTCGCGGCTGACTGCGAGCATGGCCAGCAGCAACAACCCGAGACCGCCCTGGCGCGCGAGTTGCTGGTCGGCGTGGCGTCGCAGATCATCCTTGAGCGAGCGTGCATGACGGTGCATCCAGCCGACCATCTGTACCATCAGCATACTGGCCAGTAACGCCAGGGCGGCCTGGAACCATTCGCTGGCAGTGCCGCTCATGGCCTCGCCGGCAAACAGGATCAGCAGCGCCAGCATGGCCGAGAGCAGCAAACCCAGGGCGACGCCGCCCCACAGATATTTCAGCAGTCGCTGGCCGCGAGTTTGCTGGCTGACCCAGGCCTGGAGTATGCCGATCACCAGCAGCGCTTCGACGCTTTCGCGCCAGACGATAAACAGTGCTTGATTCATCAAGACTCCCTGCACACCCACGGCTACTGCGCGAGGATGGCGCCCTCGGGCAGTTGCGGATTGAATTCGTCGAAGAACGGATAGCGACCGGGCCTGAGCGGGTGGATGACGACAAAGGTCGTCACTCCCGGCGACAGCACTTTCTCTACCCGCAAGGGTGTGCTTTCGAACTCTGCCGGGCCTTCGCCCTGATTCTTCAGGACGATCTTGAAGCGTTGCCCGGCGGGAACTTCCAGCACTGCGGGGGTGAAGTGCCCGTCACGCAGGATCAGCTCGTAGCTTGGCAGTGGCGCGGCGGTCAGGGGCGTGGCTGCACCGGCCAGAATCAACCAGGCCAGGCGCTGGTGGAGGCGGGCGTTCATTCAATAGCCGCCTTTCTTGCCAATCCCGGCGTAGACGAAGGTGTAGTGCAGTTCGCAGCGCTCGAACCAGGGCTCTACACCGGTTTCCTTGTCGGTGTGGCGCCCCAGCGAAGCATGACCGCCCGGAGGCAGGAGGGTGAAGGTCAGCTGGTATTTGCCCGGCCCCTGCAGTTTGACGTTATCGCCATAGTGCGGACCGTCGTTGGCGACCATGGCATGGAAGTCACCGCTGATGGGCGTGTCGCTGCCTTGCTTCTGCAGGCTGAAGGCAACATTCAGGTAGGGCACGAAACTGCCTTCCTGAAAGCCTTGGCGATTGTCGGCGGTGGCGCGGATATCGGCTTCCAGGTGGATGTCCGAGTCGGCAGTGGGGCGCATCATGCCGGCCGGAGCCATTTCGATCGGCTGCAGGTACACCGCGCCGACCTCCAAGCCCGGGCACAGTTGCGGCTCGCCGATGGGGTATTCCTTGGCCAGGGCCGGCGGGGTGATCAGGAGCAAGGCGAGTGACAGCGAAAAGGGGGTACGCATGACGACTTCCTGGGTACTGACGAGTGGGAGCCCGAGTCTAGGAAGCTTCTGTGTGAATAATAATGATTATTATCAATTTTACCGGCGATCCGTTAGCGCCCTTGATCTGCATCAAGGGCAAAGCCGTAGCGAGGCAATAAGGTGGAAGCTCGCCCATAGCCTGCCTGGGGGATTTCATGGCCAAGCCCTTTCCCGTCAGCCCGAAACACCCCGAACGTATCTGCTGGGGTTGCGACCGTTATTGCGCGGCGAATGCCCTGGCCTGCGGCAATGGCGCCGATCGGACGATGCATCCGGTGGAGGTGTTCGGTGAGGACTGGAATGTGCCGGGGGACTATGGCCTGGGGTTGCCTGACAGTCATGATCGCGGGGCAAGTCGGGTCGCCGCACCGCCGCTCCCACCGGTGGGAGCGGGCTTGCCCCGCGATTGATCCATCCAGTCAGAATAAATGCTGATGCTTGTCCAGTTGCTGATCGACCAGCCACTTACCATGGGCAAGCGACGCATGCTGGGCCTTTTCCAGGTCTGCCAGGAACGCCATGTTTACCGGCAGCGACAAACGTCGGCTGGTGTGGCCCTCGGGATCGGTAATCAGGCAGCCGCCGGCAAACGGTGTAAGGATGCCGTCATGGGTTTCGACGCTGGCGGTAATGGTGTGATTGCGATGCACGCATTGAAGGGTTTTCATCGTCCTGACCTCGCTGCTGGGGTATCGATGGCTCGCCGTTGTTGAAGCTCCTCGCTAAGGTGCTTTTTCGGGTATACCACAGCAGTGGCCCGGAGTGACCCGGGCCGACGGGTGGGAGCGGCGGTGCGGCGACCCGACTTGTCCCGCGATCGCTATCGCGGGGCAAGCCCGCTCCCACAGAAGCCCGCTCCCACCGGGAGGGTTAGAGCTCGGTAGGCTGGATGATCTCAACCCAGTAATCGTCCGGGTCTTTGATGAAGGCCAGGTGCTTCATCCGGCCGTCGCTCAGGCGCTTCTGGAAGGTCACGCCCAGTTGCTCGAAGCGCTCGCAGGCAGCACGAATATCCGGTACCGAGATGCAGATATGGCCAAAACCACGCGGGTCGGTGATGCCGTTGTGGTAGGCAAAATCCGCGTCGTTTTCAGTGCCATGGTTGTGGGTCAGTTCGAGGATGCCGGGGATCGATTTCATCCACTCGGTGCGCTTGGCGGCATCGGCCGGAATCTGCGCCTTGTCGACCAGGGCGAGGAAATACAGGCTGAACTCGGCTTCAGGGAAGTCGCGCTTTTCCACCAGGCTGAAACCCAGGACACGGGTGTAGAAGTCCAGCGACCTGGCAACGTCCTTGACTCGCAGCATGGTGTGGTTGAAGACAAAGTTCTGGGTCGCGGCATCCGGTTGCGCGGTGACACCAGGGAGGGTGTCGAGATGGTTCAGGCTCATGGGCACTCCGCTTGAAGAGGCTGGCAACAGCAATGCCAGCAAGACTCCACATGATACGGAACTGAAACAATTGCGCAAACGAATTGCGCCCCGCCTGTGAGGGGCGGGGCGCAAGAATTAGAAGCCCGCCGAGGCGGGCGTATGGGGCGCTATTCCGTTAGCGATCTTCATCCTGATTGAGTGGATGTGAAAAAAGTGTGAAGGAACTCTTCACGAACGCAACCAGCTGTCGACTGTTTTCGCCCCGTACTGTTCTTTCCAGGCTTTGAGACCTCGGTGGTTGCCACCTTTGGTTTCGATCAGCTCGCCGGTGTGAGGGTTTTCATACACTTTGACCACCCGTGCGCGGCGCGTTTTCGGTGCGCTCACCGCACCTTTGGCCACGGCTTTGGGGTCGAGAATGGAAATGATATCGCGCAGATTCTTGCCATAGCTGTTCATCAGCTCGACAAGTTTGCGTTCGAACTCGATTTCGCGCTTGAGGCCGGCGTCCTTTTTCAGCGCCTCCAGTTGCGCCATCTGTTCTTGAAGCGCTTTTTCGGCAGCACGAAACTCTGCAAGTCTGGACACTGTCATCACTCCTTTATGTCTGCAGTGGCCCGGCACGCGTAAAAACGAGGAGTAACCTGAATAACGCAGCGAGCACTGGGTTGGGCAAAACATCACACTAATAAAGAGTGTAGTAGTCCTCGGGCGGCGGGTAAACATATGAAATTTAACTTTGCAGCAATGGAACTTTCTTACTTGTCCGCGCGTTAATACGAAACAACTAGTCGATTGCCCGCAAAACGCCTTAGACCAAGGTCCAATGGCCCGGTCTAGAGCGGTTTCGAGATAATTTGCGGTCAGCCTCGAGCTTTATTGGCGCTGGATGCATTGCCGGTGCCTGGACGGCTGCCGGTTGTTTTTTGTCACTCTTTCGGATTGTGCTTCTGATGTTTGCCCCATACCCCCTCGCGCCCGGGCGCGGCCTTGCCGGCCTGCTCGCGATGTTCACTGCCGCTTCGACTCAGGCTGCCGGTTTTCTTGAAGACAGCAGTGCCAAAGTCGAAGCACGCAATGTCTATTTCAATCGCGATTTTCGTGATGGCCATGTCAGTTCCAGCCAGGGCGCTTCGAAACGCGAAGAGTGGGCTCAGGGATTCATTCTCAATGTGCAGTCCGGTTATACCCAGGGCCCGGTAGGCTTTGGCGTCGATGCCCTGGGCATGCTCGGGATCAAGCTCGACTCCAGCCCGGCGGACAGCAACAGTGGCTTGTTGCCGTCCAGCGGGCATGACCCGCGGGAGTCGGTGGACCAATATGCCAAGCTGGGCCTGACCGCGAAAATGCGCTATTCGAAGACCGTGCTCAAATACGGCTCGATGCTGCCGGACATGCCGCTGCTCAAATACAACGACGGCCGCTTGCTGCCGACGATGTTCCAGGGCGCGATGCTCACTTCCGAGGAAATCAATAACCTCAAGTTCAGTGTTGCCCGTCTGGACAAGTACACCGCGCGCGATTCCACCGATCGCCAGGACATTCGCGTGCACTGCAAGAACAAGCGCTATGCCTGCAATATCAGCGCCGATCATTTCGACATGGCTGGTGTCGATTACACGTTCAATGAACGGCTGAGCGCCCAATACCAGGTGGCCAAGCTGGAAAACATCTACCGTCAGCACTTTCTCGGTGTGGTAGCCAGCCAGCCGCTGAGCGTCGGCAGCCTGTCGGTCGACCTGCGCCTGATCAAGAGCGATGACATCGGCAATGCCCGTGCCGGCGATATCGACCACCGTGCGTTCAGCGGCATGCTCGGCTACAGCCTGGGCGGGCACAAGGTCAGCGCCGGCTGGCAGCGCATGTATGGCGAAAATGCCATGCCGTACCTCGATGGCAGCAATCCGTACCTGGTCAACTACGCCCAGGTCAACGACTTCGCCGCCGCCCAGGAGCGCTCCTGGCAGTTGCGCTACGACTACGACTTCAAGGCCCTCGGCGTGCCGGGCTTGAGCTTCTTCACCCGCTACATCAACGGTGACCATATCAAGGTCCCGGGCAGCCTGGCCGAGGGCAAGGAGTGGGAGCGCGACAGCGAGCTCAAGTACCAGGTCCAGAGTGGCACCTTCAAGGACGTCAGCGTGCGCCTGCGCAACTCCACCTACCGCAGCAACTATGAGAAGTGGGCGCGGGACATGGACGAAACGCGGGTAATCGTCAGCTACAACTTCTCGATCTGGTAAGCAGCGCATTGCCACTGCCCCTCGGCCGGCCGACAATGGCGGCTGGCCGAGCCATGGAATGAACTGCAATGAAACAACTGTTATTGATCGGTATCGGGCCGGGCAATCCGCGCCAGATCACCCTTGAGGCCGTTGATGCACTGAACCGTGCCCAGGTGTTCTTCGTCCTCGATAAAGGCGCGGTCAAGGATGAGCTGCTGCAACTGCGCAAGGACATTCTCGAACGCTATATCCAGCAGCCGGGCTATCGCCTGGTGCAGGTCGAGGATCCGCAGCGTGAGGGTGCGGCCAGCGACTATGTCGGTGCGGTGCATGACTGGCACCACAAGCGCGCCACGCTCTATGCCCGCTTGATTGAAAGCGAACTGGCCGAGGGCGAGTGCGGCGCCTTTCTGCTCTGGGGCGAGCCAACCCTGTATGACAGCACCTTGCGCATCCTCGATCTGGTGCAGTCCGCTGGCGTCGGCATCGAGCTTGAAGTCATTCCCGGTATCAGCAGCGTACAGGCCCTGGCTGCCCGCCACCGGATTCCCTTGAACCGTATTGGCGAACCGCTGACCGTCCTGCCAGGCCGACGCCTGGCCGAGCAGTCACGGATCGACAACCTGGTGGTGATGCTCGACGGTCAATGTGCGTTCGCCGCGCTCGACGACCCCGAACTGCTGATTTACTGGGGCGCCTACCTCGGTACCGCCGACGAGATTCTCATCGCCGGGCCGTTGCAGGCGGTGCGCCAACAGATTCTTCAGCAGCGCGAGCAGGCCCGTGCGCGCAAGGGCTGGATCATGGACACGTATCTGCTGCGCCGGCCGCTGTAGCCAGGCGGTTCTTCGCTTCGATCCATTGCGCCATGTACTGGGTGCTCTTGTGCTGGTGGTGACGCAGCATGGCCCCGGTGAAGTTGAACAGTCGATGCTGGTCCAGGTCGCCCAGCGCGTACTCGATGCGCTCGACCAGCGCGGTGCTGTGCTGGCGCCGGTCATACCGCGCGGCAAGCAGCTGCAATCCCTGTTGTTGCGCTTGCTGCCAGCGTGCCGGGTCGTTGTACAGCTGCACCGCAGCTTCGGCCAGCGCTTCGCCGGTGCTGGCCACCGCGCCTGGCCAGGGCAGGGCGCCGTGCATGGCTTCGGCGCCGATTGGCGTGGTCACGCTGGGGGTGCCGCAGAGCATGGCGTCGGTCAGTTTGCCCTTGATCCCGGCGCCGAAACGCAGCGGTGCCAGACAAATACGCGCATTGCTCATCACCTCCAGGGCATCTTCGGCCCAGTTCATGATGTGGAAGCCTTCGGCAGGCTTGTGCAGCGCCGTGGCCTTCGGTGGCGTGTAGGCGCCGTAGATGTGCAACTGCGCCTGGGGCAGGCGGCGGCGGATGATCGGCCACAGCGTATTCTTCATCCACAACACGGCATCCCAGTTCGGGGCGTGGCGGAAGTTGCCGATGCTGAGGAAGTGGGCGCGCTCGTCGTAAGGCTTGAACGCTGCGCCGGGCACATCGACCATCAGCGGGCACCAGTGCAGCAGGTGCTCGGGTACACCGAAGCCGTTGATCAGCAGGTCGATCTCGACGTCCGAGATCATCAGGCTCAGGTCGCTGCGGTAGATGGCGGCCAGTTCGCGCAGGGTCAGGTCGGCCGTGGCCATTTGCCGATAAAGCTCGGGGCCGGAGGTGGCGAACAGCGCCCGGAAATCGTTGGGGTCCAGCCCTTCGATCAGGCGGCGGCGCAGCAGTTGCTGACGGGCGTCGCGCAAGCTTTGCAGGTCCGAGGTTTCCAGCACACGCAAGGCGTTGGGGCAGTGCTTTTCCACGCGCCAGCCGAATTGCTCTTCCATCATGAAGCGGTCGAACAGCACTACATCCGGGGCCAGTTCACTGATGAACCGGTCGAAACTGCTGTCATTGAGGGTGATGGCCTGCTCGGCAATGCCCAGCTCGGCAAGGTCCGCCTTGTGCTCCCCGACCGTCGCCGGGCTGCTGAAGGTTACGCGCCAGCCACGTTGTACGAAGCTCTCGAGGATCTGCATCATGTGCCCGCCAGCGGCCGAGGAGCGCGGTTCGGGCCAGACGTAACCGATGACCAGGACGTTGAGGATGGCGGTGAGCATGAGGGGAATAAGCCTAGGTAAAAACGCCTATTCTACAAGGTGGGAGCGGGCTTGCCCCGCGATTTGTGTTGTGTCAGTTACATTGAATCGCGGGGCAAGTCGGGTCGCCGCACCGCCGCTCCCACAGACAGGATGCTTTGCACCTTGTCGCGTAACTGATCGATGCTGAACGGTTTGCCGATCAGGTGTGTGCCCTCAGGCACGTCGATGTTGTCGCCAAAGCCACTGGCAAACAGGATCGGCAGCATCGGTCTGGCTTCTCGTGCCTTGGCTGCCAGCTCTTTGCCGTTC
>JBOICD010000113.1:0-9333 GCA_050739855.1 Pseudomonas sp. | reverse complement strand
TGAGCCTGCTTGAGGTAGGTGGCGTCAATGACCACCGGGAAACCGGCACGCAGGATGGTTTCGGCCAGATCGTGCAGGCGGGCATAGGTGGCCTGGCTGGTATCATTGTTATAGATACCTTGCTGCAGCTGACCGGCATCGACTGCCTGCTGCTCGCCGAAAATGCGCTTGCGCTCTACATCCGAGCGCAGACGGATCGCGCCCAGGGCATCGACCAGGCGCATCGCCACATGGCTCTTGCCAACCGCGGAAACACCGTGGGTGATGGCCAGGAAGCGTGAAGGGATGGCGCTGTAGCTTTCGGCCAGGTTGGCATAGTTGCGGTAGGTGCGCAGGGTGGTGGCACGCTGCACGGCATCGGCATTGGCCGGCATGCTGAACAGGGCGACCTTGGCCCGTACCAGGGCGCGGTAAGCCTTGTAGAAGTTCAGCAGTTCAAGGCCTGCATAATCGCCAGTCAGTTCCAGGTACTGGCTGATGAAGCGCCGTGACAGCGACTTCAGGCCACGATCTTCAAGGTCCATGGCCAGGAACGCGGTGTCGGCGTAGACGTCGGTCAGGCGGAAGGGCTCGTTGAATTCGATGCAGTCGAAGATGACTACCTTGCCGTCGATCAGGGTAGCGTTGCCCAGGTGGATGTCACCATGGCACTCACGAATGAAACCTTCAGCCTTGCGTGCTTCGAGCAGGCTGTGAAGGCGCTTGAAGCTGTCCTGGGCCCAGGCCTGCAGGGCATCGAGTTGCTGCAGGTCGGCTTTGTCGCTGAGGAACGGGCGAATCTGCTCGAAGTTCTGCTCCACCGGCGCCATGACGCTGTCCGGGGTACCCAGCGGATGCCCCACCGAGACCTTGGGTGCCTGCAGGTGGAACTCGGCGATTTGCCGGGCCATCTGGTCGATATGCTCGGCAGTCAGTTCACCGTTGGCTTGCAGGGTGCTGAGCATCTGGTTCTGCGGGAACTGGCGCATTTTCAGCGCGTACTCGATCGCTTCGCCTTCGCCACCCAGTTGCGGCGCTTCGGCGCTACCGGTGATCGGCAGGACGTCCAGGTACAGACCTTCGGTCAGGCGCTGGTTCAGGCGCAGCTCTTCGTTGCAGAAGTGCTTGCGTGCGGACAGTTCGGTGAAATCGAGGAAGCCGAAATTCATCGGCTTCTTGATCTTGTAGGCATAGTCGCCAGTCAGCAGTACCCAGGAGATATGGGTCTCGATGAGCTGAAACTCCTTCACCGGGTGAGGGAACAGGGTGGGATTCTGCAGCGCGGTGATCAAGGCTTGGCTCACGGGCGATCCTTCTGGGTCTTGGTGATTTTGAGTGGGCCATTATGGCGGCAAGTGAGGCTGGTGCAAACCGCCGGAGGGCGCCTGTCGAGGATCAATAAAGTGCGTATAATCCGCCGCCATGACTCGTACCCGATCCCCCCGTACCGCTAAAAAACGCCCGTCTGGCCGCTCGCGCGCCTGGCTGGGCTGGGCCATCAAGCTCAGCCTGGTTGGCCTTGTGGTGCTGGCCGGCTTTGCCATTTACCTCGATGCCGTGGTCCAGGAGAAGTTCTCCGGCAAGCGCTGGACCATCCCGGCCAAGGTGTATGCCCGGCCGCTGGAGCTGTTCGTCGGGCAGAAACTGAGCAAAAACGACTTCCTCATTGAGCTCGATGCCCTGGGCTATCGCCGTGAAAGCGTTGCCAACGGCCCGGGTGCTGCCGCCGTCAGTGGCAATACCGTCGACCTCAATACCCGTGGTTTCCAGTTCTATGAAGGCATGGAACAGGCGCAAGCGGTGCGTGTGCGCTTCTCCGGTGACTATGTGGCGGGCTTGAGTGGCATCAACGGTTCCAAGCTCGACGTGGTTCGGCTGGAGCCGCTGATGATCGGCGGGCTGTACCCGAAGAACCTGGAAGACCGCATCCTGATCAAACTCGATCAGGTGCCGCCGTACCTGCTGGAAACCCTGGTGGCCGTGGAAGACCGCGACTTCTACAGTCACTTTGGCGTATCGCCGAAGTCGATTGCCCGTGCGGTCTGGGTCAACACTTCGTCGGGTGCCATGCGTCAGGGCGGTAGTACCCTGACCCAGCAGTTGGTCAAAAATTTCTACCTGACCAGCGAGCGTAGCCTGAGTCGTAAGCTGACCGAGGCCATGATGGCCTTGCTGCTGGAGTTGCACTACGACAAGCGCGAGATCCTTGAGGCTTACCTCAACGAGGTGTTCGTCGGTCAGGATGGTCAGCGTGCGGTGCACGGGTTTGGCTTGGCCAGCCAGTTCTTCTTCAGCCAGCCGCTGTCGGAATTGAAGCTGCATCAGGTGGCGTTGCTGGTGGGCATGGTCAAGGGGCCGTCCTACTACAATCCGCGGCGCTACCCGGACCGCGCCACCGTGCGACGTAACCTGGTACTGGACCTGCTGGCCGAGCAGGGCGTGGCCACGCCAGAAGCCGTTGCCGCGGCGAAGAAAATGCCGTTGGGCGTGACCAAGCGCGGCAGCCTGGCTGACAGTTCGTTCCCCGGCTTCCTTGATCTGGTCAAACGTCAGTTGCGCCAGGACTACCGTGACGAAGACTTGACTGAAGAAGGCCTGCGTATCTTCACCAGCTTCGACCCGATCTTGCAGATGAAGTCCGAATCGGCCATGTCCGAGACTTTCAAACGCCTGGCTGGACGCAAAGGTGCTGACGAGGTCGAGGCGGCGATGGTGGTGACCAACCCTGAAACCGGTGAGGTACAGGCGTTGATCGGCAGCCGTCAGGCGGGCTTTGCCGGTTTCAACCGGGCGATTGACGCCGTACGGCCGATTGGTTCGCTGGTCAAGCCGGCGGTCTACCTGACGGCCCTGGAAAAACCGAGCCAATACACCCTGACCAGTTGGGTGCAGGATGAACCGTTCTCGATCAAGGGGGGCGATGGCCAGGTATGGCGGCCACAGAACTATGATCGCCGCTCCCATGGCACTGTCTATCTGTACCAGGGGCTGGCCAATTCCTACAACCTGTCGACGGCCAAGCTCGGTTTGGAACTGGGCGTGCCGAATGTACTCAAAACCATAGGGCGCCTGGGTGTGAATGTCGATTGGCCGGCCTTCCCGTCGATGCTGCTGGGTGCCGGCGGCATGTCGCCGATGCAGGTTGCGACCATGTACCAGACCCTGGCCAACGGTGGTTTCAACACGCCGATGCGCGGCATCCGCAGTGTACTGACCGCCGAGGGCGAACCGCTCAAGCGTTATCCGTTCCAGATCCAGCAGAGCTTCGATCCGGGGGCGATCTATCTGGTCCAGAACGCCATGCAGCGGGTGATGCGCGAAGGCACCGGACGCTCGGTCTACAGTGTATTGCCAAGTTCGTTGAACCTGGCGGGCAAGACCGGTACCAGTAACGATTCGCGTGACAGCTGGTTCGCAGGTTTCAGCCAGGATCTGCTGGCGGTGGTCTGGCTCGGCCGGGACGATAACGGCAAGACGCCGTTCACCGGTGCCACCGGTGCCCTGCAGGTCTGGACCAGTTTCATGCGCAAGGCCGACCCGTTGCCGCTGGACATGCCGTTGCCTGACAACGTGGTCCAGGCCTGGATCGACCCACACTCCGGGCAAGGCTCCGACAGCAGTTGCCCGGGCGCAGTACAGATGCCGTATATTCGCGGCAGTGAGCCGCCTGCCGGCGCCGCCTGCGGCGGCACGCAGGATCCCGCCGAGTCCGTCATGGACTGGGTCAAGGGCTGGATGAATTAAGCAAAGAGGGTGTGAAGTGAACAAGTGGTGGTTTCCTGCCTTGACGGCACTGGCTTTGCTCAACGGTTGCGCCAACGTTCAGCGTGGCTCGATTCCCGTGGTCGACTCGAGCACGCGCGTGTCCAATAGCGAACGGGTCACGGCCAGCCGTGGTGGCCAGGTCAACACCGGTACTCGTCAGGCCCAGGCCGTGCCGCAGGACTCCGGTGTCACCGTGATGGTCCCGCAGGGCGCGGGTGCGGCACCGATCCAGACATTCCCGGCTTCGACGGCGTCTGCGCCGATCAGCACCGGTCCGATTACACCGGGGCCAAGCAGTTCGGTGCCGTTTGACAGCGGTTCGACCAATGCCGGCAGCTACACCATGCCGAGCACTAGCGCCCCGAGCGCGCCTAGCGGCATCCCGCGCAGCGGCGCGGTCAGTGGTGGCCTGTCGGCGGACGAACAGCTCGACGGCCCGGTGCTGGCGCTGCTGACCACGGCCCAGCAACAGCAGGGCAGCGGTGATTACAACGGTGCCTCGTCGAGCCTGGAGCGTGCCCAGCGCATCGCCCCACGCGAGCCGCAGGTGCTTTACCGTCTGGCCCAGGTGCGCCTGGCTCAGGGCGATGCAGCGCAATCGGAACAGCTTGCCCGTCGTGCCCTGACCTATGCCAACGGCCGTCCCGACCTGCAAGCAGGCCTGTGGGGCATCATTGCCCAGGCGCGCGAGAAGCAGGGTGACTCGTCCGGTGCAGCGCTGGCGCGGCAGAAAGCCCAGGTCAACCTGTAATGGACCCGCGCATTCTGGATATCGCCGATCACTTGTTGCTGATCGAGCACGAACTGCACGCCCAGGGCTGGTGGAGTGATACCTCACCGAGTGCCGAGGCGCTGGCCAGCACCGTGCCTTTTGCTGTCGACAGCATGAACTTCGATCAGTGGCTGCAGTGGATTTTCCTGCCGAAAATGAAAGAGATTCTCGAGAAGGGCCTGGCGCTGCCAAACGCCTCCGGGATCCTGGTCATGGCTGAAACGGTTTATGCCGATCGCCCGGAGGAAAGCCGCGAGCTACGCAGGCTGCTAGCAGAGTTTGACCAATTGATCAGTCCATCTGCCTGAATTTCCCTCTTTTCACCCTTGGAGCCACAGATTGTGGCTCTTTTTGTTTGTAATGTTTGTTTTTCTGCTGCTGTCACTGGTATTAGTGGTGGCTGTGGTTCGTCCTTGCGCTAAATTGGCAATAATTTTTCTTGACTTGCGCGCGCCGAGAAAGAAGAATCCAGATTCCGCTGTAGAGGGACTGCCAGAAGCAGACCCGCTAAGCAGATCATGAGGCGCACACCCGCGCCGACCTGTTACACCCCGCAACGCGTTACCTCGCGCTGGGTGGGAAAACCCCGCAACACTTTGGGGCGCTCCCAATACTTGCTCAGTCAGTGCTGACGTAGTCGGCGATTCCGTCGCTCATGCTCTGCTTGGCAGTAAACCTATTAAGACCCGTCCACCGTGGGCGGTATTCTGGCGTTTTAGAGGTGAACAACGTGGAGCTTTTATCTGGCGCTGAGATGGTCGTCCGCTTTTTGCGTGACGAAGGCGTTAAGCACATCTACGGGTACCCTGGTGGTGCTCTCCTGCATGTTTACGATGCCCTGTTCAAAGAACCGGAAGTAAGCCACATCCTGGTTCGTCACGAGCAGGCGGCTACCCATATGGCGGACGGTTACGCCCGTGCCACCGGCAAGGCCGGCGTGGTACTGGTAACCTCCGGTCCGGGCGCAACCAATGCCATTACCGGTATTGCCACTGCGTATATGGACTCCATTCCGATGGTTATCCTTTCCGGTCAGGTGCCTAGCACCATGGTCGGTACCGATGCCTTCCAGGAAACCGACATGATCGGTATTTCCCGGCCGATCGTGAAACACAGCTTCATGATCAAACATGCATCGGAAATTCCGGAAGTCCTGAAAAAAGCCTTCTACCTGGCGCAGTCTGGTCGTCCGGGTCCGGTGGTGGTCGATATCCCGAAAGACATGACCAACCCGGCGGAAAAATTCGAGTACGTCTACCCGAAAAAGGTCAAGCTGCGCTCTTACAGCCCGGCTGTCCGTGGTCACTCGGGGCAGATCCGCAAAGCAGCTGAAATGCTCCTGGCTGCCAAGCGTCCAGTGGTCTACGCCGGTGGCGGCGTGATCCTCGGTGGTGGCTCGGCTGCCCTGACCGAGATCGCGCAGATGCTCAACCTGCCGGTCACCAATACCCTGATGGGTCTGGGTGGCTATCCGGGTACCGATCGCCAGTTCCTCGGCATGCTCGGTATGCACGGCAGCTACACCGCCAACCTGGCCATGCACCACGCCGACGTGATTTTCGCTGTCGGTGCGCGCTTTGACGACCGGGTGGTCAACGGTCCGAGCAAGTTCTGCCCGAACGCCAAGGTTATCCACATCGATATCGACCCGGCGTCGATCTCCAAGACCATCAAGGCCGACGTGCCGATTGTTGGTCCGGTCGAAAGCGTGCTGACCGAAATGGTTGCGACCCTGCGCGAAATCGGCGAACAGCCGGATAAAGCAGCGATGGACGCCTGGTGGAAGCAGATCGAAGAATGGCGCGGTGATCGTGACATGTTCCCTTATGACAAGGGCGACGGTAACGTCATCAAGCCTCAGACCGTGATCGAGACCCTCTGTGAAGTGACCAAGGGCGATGCCTTCATTACTTCCGATGTTGGTCAGCACCAGATGTTCGCGGCGCAGTACTACCGCTTCAACAAACCCAATCGCTGGATCAACTCCGGTGGTCTGGGCACCATGGGCTTCGGTTTCCCGGCGGCCATGGGCGTCAAGCTGAACTTCCCGGACCAGGATGTTGCCTGCGTCACCGGCGAGGGCAGCATCCAGATGAATATTCAGGAGCTGTCGACCTGCCTGCAGTACGACCTGCCGGTGAAGATCGTCAACCTGAACAACGGTGTATTGGGTATGGTCCGCCAGTGGCAGGACATGGCCTACAACAGCCGTCACTCGCACTCCTATATGGAATCGCTGCCTGACTTCGTCAAGCTGGCTGAAGCCTATGGTCACGTGGGCATTCGCATCACCAGCCTGAAGGACCTCAAGCCCAAGCTCGAAGAAGCGTTCGCGATGAAAGACCGCCTGGTGTTCATCGACATCCAGGTCGACAACAGCGAACACGTCTACCCGATGCAGATCAAAGACGGCTCTATGCGCGACATGTGGCTGAGCAAGACGGAGCGTACCTAATCATGCGGCACATTATTTCCCTGCTGTTGGAAAACGAACCCGGTGCCTTGTCTCGCGTGGTGGGTCTGTTCTCGCAGCGTAACTACAACATCGAAAGCCTGACCGTAGCGCCTACCGAAGACCCGACCCTGTCGCGTCTGACGTTGACCACGGTCGGTCATGATGAGGTGATCGAGCAGATCACCAAAAACCTGAACAAGCTGGTTGAAGTCGTCAAGCTGGTCGACCTCTCGGAAAGTGCGCACATCGAACGTGAACTGATGCTGGTCAAGATCAAGGCCACGGGGGCACAGCGTGCCGAGATCAAACGCACCACCGATATCTATCGTGGGCAGATCGTCGATGTCAGCAGCAGCGTCTACACCGTGCAGCTGACGGGTGCCAGCGACAAGCTTGACAGCTTCATTCAGGCCATCGGTACCGCGTCCATTCTCGAAACAGTGCGCAGCGGCGTTACCGGCATTGCCCGTGGCGACAAAGTGCTCAGCATCTAACTCAAAAAATTAGCGATGGCCCTATCGGGCCGAGATAACAGGGGTATGTTCATGAAAGTTTTCTACGACAAAGACTGCGACCTTTCGATCATCCAGGGCAAGAAAGTTGCCATCATTGGTTACGGCTCCCAGGGCCACGCTCAGGCGTGCAACCTG
Organism: Pseudomonas sp.; assembly: GCA_050739855.1. Classification (GTDB taxonomy): domain Bacteria; phylum Pseudomonadota; class Gammaproteobacteria; order Pseudomonadales; family Pseudomonadaceae; genus Aquipseudomonas. Next base: position 1,712 of record JBOICD010000113.1, on the reverse strand, counting down.
AAAGACTCCGGTGTGGATGTCACTGTCGGTCTGCGTAAAGGCTCGGCTACCGTTGCCAAGGCTGAAGCTCACGGCCTGAAAGTCGCCGACGTGGCTTCTGCTGTTGCGGCTGCCGACCTGGTCATGATCCTGACCCCGGACGAATTCCAAGGCCAGCTGTACAAGAACGAAATCGAGCCGAACATCAAGAAAGGCGCCACCCTGGCCTTCTCGCACGGTTTCGCCATCCACTACAACCAGGTTGTGCCACGCGCTGACCTGGACGTGATCATGATCGCGCCAAAAGCGCCAGGTCACACCGTACGTTCCGAGTTCGTCAAAGGCGGCGGTATTCCTGACCTGATCGCTATCTACCAGGACGCCTCGGGCAACGCCAAGAACGTTGCGCTGTCCTACGCCGCTGGCGTTGGTGGCGGCCGTACCGGCATCATCGAAACCACCTTCAAGGACGAGACCGAAACCGACCTGTTCGGCGAACAAGCCGTTCTGTGCGGTGGTACCGTCGAGCTGGTCAAAGCTGGCTTCGAGACCCTGGTTGAAGCGGGCTACGCCCCAGAAATGGCCTACTTCGAGTGCCTGCACGAACTGAAGCTGATCGTTGACCTCATGTACGAAGGCGGTATCGCCAACATGAACTACTCGATCTCCAACAACGCCGAATACGGCGAGTACGTGACCGGCCCGGAAGTCATCAACGCCGAATCCCGTCAGGCCATGCGTAACGCTCTGAAGCGCATCCAGGACGGCGAATACGCCAAGATGTTCATCAGCGAAGGTGCCACCGGCTACCCATCGATGACCGCCAAGCGTCGCAACAACGCCGCTCACGGCATCGAAGTCATCGGCGAGCAACTGCGCTCGATGATGCCTTGGATCGCAGCCAACAAAATCGTCGACAAAGCCAAGAACTAATCTGGTTTTGATGCGATGAAAACGCGGCTTCGGCCGCGTTTTTTCGTTTAGGCGGTCAGCTTCTGGTATAAAGCTTCATCGTCTGCCGTCGAACCCTCGGCGCAGACCTCTGTCGAAACTTTCCACACCGTTGCAAGGTAATGTCCATGAGCGAACGTCCCGAAGAGCCGAACAAGGCCTCTGACGCCGAAAGCCTGCTACCGATCGATGAGCATGTTGAAGAAGGGCATGACGCCGAAGGACGCAAGGTTCGGCATCGCGGTATCTATCTGCTGCCCAACCTGTTCACCACCGCGAACCTGTTCGCCGGTTTCTATTCCATCATCAATTCCATGAGTGCCCAGGCTGCCCTGAGTGCCGGTGATCCGCGCGAAGCGAGCAAGTATTTCGCTTTTGCCGCCATTGCCATTTTTGTCGCGATGGTCCTCGACGGCCTCGATGGCCGTGTTGCACGTATGACCAATACCCAAAGCGCCTTCGGGGCAGAGTACGACTCGCTGTCGGACATGGTTGCCTTTGGTGTGGCGCCTGCGTTGCTGGCGTTCGGCTGGGCTCTGGGTGACATGGGCAAGGTCGGCTGGATGGTCGCCTTCATCTATGTCGCTGGCGCTGCGTTGCGCCTGGCGCGCTTTAACACCCAGGTCGGTACGGCCGACAAACGCTACTTCATCGGTCTGGCCAGCCCGGCAGCGGCAGGCGTGGTGGCGGGTACCGTCTGGGCTTTCAGTGACTTTGGCATCCAGGGCTCGAAGCTTTCGTTCCTGGTGGCGTTGCTGGTGGCGGCGGCGGGTATGCTGATG
>JBOICD010000112.1:0-9354 GCA_050739855.1 Pseudomonas sp. | reverse complement strand
CCTGCTGCAACGCGGTACCGGTGCTCAAGCAGCAACCGGTGTCCGCTGTCGAACTGCTCGACCGCCGCAGCCTGCGCTCGGTGGAGAACATGCCGGGCATGCCGGTGTGGGTGAAGAGCCTGTCCGTTGGTGCCTGCGCGCTGCTCATCGAATCCCGCGCCGCCACACAATCGCTGCTGCACGAGCAACTGGCACACATCAGTGCCTCGATCGCCGGCTTCCCGGTGGAAAAGCAGGTTGATTTCAGCGAAGACCCGCTGGTCTACAACCAGCTCTGGCGCATCCGCAAGGACACCTTCCCGGCCGTTGGCGCAGTGCGCGAGACAGGCACCACGGTGATTATCGAAGACGTTACCTTCCCTGTGGAGAAACTGGCCGAGGGTGTGAACCGCCTGATCGCGCTGTTCGACAAACACGGCTATGACGAGGCAATCCTGTTCGGTCATGCGCTGGAAGGCAACCTGCACTTCGTCTTCACCCAGGGCTTCGACTCGCCACAGCAGGTGGCGCGCTATTCAGCCTTCATGGACGACGTCGCCCAGCTGGTTGCCGTCGAGTACGGCGGTTCGCTGAAGGCCGAGCACGGTACCGGACGCAACATGGCACCTTTCGTCGAACTGGAATGGGGTAGCGACGCCTATCAATTGATGTGGCAGCTCAAACGTTTGCTCGACCCGACCGGCATCCTCAACCCTGGGGTAGTGCTGACCGACGATCCACAACTGCACCTGAAAAACCTCAAGCCTCTGCCGGCCGCCGACGAGATCGTCGATAAATGCATCGAATGCGGCTTCTGCGAACCGGTGTGCCCGTCCAAAGGGCTGACGCTCAGCCCGCGCCAACGCATCGTCATGTGGCGCGATATCCAGGCGCAGAAACGCGCTGGCAACGATACTCGTCAGCTTGAACGTGACTACCAGTACCAAGGCATCGACACCTGCGCCGCCACCGGTTTGTGTGCTCAACGCTGCCCGGTGGGCATCAACACCGGCGAACTGGTGAAAAAGCTGCGCGGACAGGTCGCGGAGCATGTGAAAACCGCCGACTGGCTGGCAGAAAACTTCCACACGGCCCTCAGTGGTGCACGCTTTACCCTGCAGGCTGCCAATGGCGCACGCAGGTTGCTCGGCGCCCCGCGCCTGAGTCGCCTCAGCGCCCACCTCAGCAAGGTCAGCCACGGTCGACTACCGCAGTGGACGGCGGCCATGCCGCAACCGCTGAAGGCCATTTCCTTCAGCCCCGCGAGCAACGATGCGCGGCCACGGGTGGTGTACCTGGCAGCGTGCGTGTCGCGGGTGATGGGCCCGGCGGCGGCCGACCGCGAACAGACCTCTTTGCTCGACAAGACCCGCGCCCTGCTGGAAAAAGCCGGCTATCAAGTGGTGTTCCCGGAAAACCAGGACAACCTGTGCTGCGGCCAGCCCTTTGCTTCCAAGGGTTACGCCGAACAGGCCGAACACAAGCGCCAGGAACTGATCAACGCGCTGCTGCATGCCAGTCGTGGCGGGCTTGATCCGATCTACTGCGACACCAGCCCCTGCACCCTGCGCCTGGTTCAGGACCTGGCCGAAACCCGCCTGGACCTTTATGACCCGGTGCGTTTCATCCGCACCCACCTGATCGACAAGCTGGAGTTCACCCCTCAGGACGAACCGATTGCCGTGCACGTAACCTGCAGCACCCAGCATCTGGGCGAAAGTCAGGCCTTGATCGACCTGGCACGACGCTGCAGCAAACAGGTGGTGATTCCTGAAGGAATCCATTGCTGTGGTTTTGCCGGCGACAAGGGTTTCACCACCCCGGAGCTCAACGCCCACTCGCTGCGCAGCCTCAAGGATGCGGTGCAGTACTGCAGCGAAGGGATATCCACCAGCCGCACCTGTGAAATCGGCCTGTCAAACCATGGCGGGATCGATTATCACGGACTAGTTTATCTGGTGGACCGCGTGACCCGGCCTCGTAACCTCTGAATTCCAATCGCGGGGGTACAAACCGGGGACATGGCTTACAGGCTAATGCGCATGATCAGGAGGTATCTGATCATGCCCTGGAACCGCAGTCGACGTCGCCCGGCCGATGGCGTATACTGATCCCCGAGCGTTGAAAAACGCTTCAGCTAGAGCGCAACACATGGGGCCGATTAGGATTCGACGCCGGTAGTGAAACTCTAGGTGCATGCCGAGTTGGTAACAGAACTCGTAAATCCACTGTTGCAACTTTCTATAGTTGCCAATGACGAAAACTACGGGGAAGTACGCTTCGCTGCGTAAGCAGCCTAGAGCTTCCTTCTGGTAGCTTCGGCTCCAGCAATCACCAGGGGATGCCTGTAAACCCGAAGTGATTGTCATACAGAACAGGATCGCCGTGCAGTACGTTGTGGACGAAGCGGCTAAAACTTACACAACTCGTCCAAAGCACCCTGCCCGTCGGGCGGCTGCGGATTAACTCAATAGACACGGCTAAGCATGTAGGACCGACAGCGGAGCACTGGCGGACGGGGGTTCAAATCCCCCCGGTTCCACCAAATACGTAAACCGAAAAAGGCATCTGACGCTCTGCGCAGATGCCTTTTTTTGTTGCCTTAAATTCCCCTTACCAGCCCCCAGGCAACCAGCCCAGTGCACTGGCAATCGCATAGGCCATGCTGCACAGGTACAGGATCACCACCAGTACCTGGATCAGCGGATGGGCGATCCAGCCACACTGCCAGGCAGGAACAATGTCACCGTTCTTGCGCGCCGAGCGCAGCATCAGGATCGGCATGATCGAGAGGATCACGCCACTGAACACCCCGGCGAAGTACAGGGCGTTGACGAAGCCGACCATGCCACTGTAAGCCAGGATGAACGGCGGTACGCAGACGATGCCAAGCACCAGCAGACGGTTGTTGGCGTTGCTTTCCGAGCCGAGGCTTTTGAACTTGTCGAAGATGTTGGTCAGGAAGCTGCCGCCCAGGCCCCAGTAAGAAGTCATCATGGCGCACAGGGCAAAGGTGTTGGCGGTGTAGAACGCCCACTGTCCGAGGGCCTGGCCCCAGGCCAGGGTGGCGACTTCGGTCTGGTTTTCCAGGCCATTCAGCGCAATCACCGACATCGGCACGATAGCCAGCAAGATGAAGGTGATCACCATCCCGGTAATTACTGCGACGGGCAGGCGCTTGGGTGCATGGCTGAAACCACGAGCCATTTCCGGCACCACGTACTGCGCCGAGAAGCAGAACACGGCAATGTTGAACACCGGGATCATGTAGATCCAGCTGCCCTCAAACAGGTTGGCAAAATCGGTGCGTTCGTTGATCAGTGTCGCAATCACCAACACCAGGGTCATCGCGACCATACCGATACTGATGAACTTCTCACCCTTGCCGATCGCCTTCAGGCCCAGATACAGCACGAACGCGGCGGGCAAAAAGAACAGCAGGCTGCCCAACGCCGGACTGATTCCGAAGAACTCGCTGAGGATCTTGCCGCTGCCGCTCATGTAGGCGGTCAGGGCGCCGATGCTGTTGACCGCCACCGAAAGGAAGATCGCCCAGGCACCGAAGGAGCCGACATAGCGTTGCGCCAGGCCGCTCAACTGGTGATGGCTGCGAGTGCGCAAGGTTGTTTCCGAGACATAGAGCATGGAGATGGTGGTGAAGACACCGGCAACCGCCAGCCACAAAAGCAGCGGCATGTAACCGGCCAGGCGGCTGGCATAGGCCATCGACAACACGCCGGCACCGATGTTGGTGCCGACGATCATCGCCACGGCCTCGACGAAGGTCAGGCGTTTGACCTCCAGGCCCGATGATTCGGAAACGGACGCGTCAGCACCGCCCACGGCGATGTTGGGGTTTGCACTCATGATCACACTCACTGCGTATTTATATTTATTACCGGAAGCACCTGAAACGATGCGTCACAGGCCGATCGCCAGGACGATGGCTCTGTGCCATGGATTTTTCGAGCGGCGGGCAAAATATCACACAAGGCGTTCGAAATAACATTCATCCAAAGCGTGAGAGTGTGAACCGAGATTTCAGAAAATTTGTTTAAAAGCAGGTGGTTAGCGACTTTCAACGCTGAAGCGCAGAGGTCAAGCCCGACCAAGGTCGGGCTGCCTCAGAGGCGAGCAGGATCAGAATTCCAGGCAGATCTTGCCGAAATGCTGGTTGCTTTCCTGGTAGCGGAACGCATCGACGATCTGCTCCAGGGCGAAGGTTTTGTCGATCACCGGACGCAAACCGTTGGCATCGATTGCCCGCACCATCGCCTGCTGCTGGGCTCGACTGCCGACCAGTACACCTTGCAAGCGGATCTGGCGCACCAGTGCCTGCACCAGCGGCAGCTGGCCGGCAACCCCGGTGAGAATTCCGATCAGCGAAATGTGCCCGCCGATACGCGCGGCGATCATCGATTGCTCGAGCGTCGCCGGGCCGCCCACTTCGATGACGTGATCAACGCCACGATTGCCGGTGAGCTGGCGTACCGTTTCGCCCCAGGCCGGGGTCTTGCGGTAGTTGATCAGGTGATCGGCGCCCATGGCCTTGAGGCGTTCGAGTTTCTCGTCACTGGACGAGGTGGCAATCACCGTGGCGCCGGCGAGTTTGGCGAATTGCAGGGCGAAGATCGAAACACCGCCAGTGCCCTGCACCAGCACGGTATCGCCCGGCTTGAGTGAATCGTCGGCCATCAGCGCACGCCAGGCGGTAAGCCCTGCGGTGGTGAGGGTCGCCGCCTCGGTATGGCTGTAGCCTTTGGGTGCATGGGTAAACGAAGTAGCACGCGCGGTGACCTGTTCGCGGGCATAGCCATCGATACCGTCTCCTGGCACCGTGGCAAAGCCTTCCACCAGCGCCTGGCCGTCGAGCCAGTCGGGGAAGAAGGTGCTGACCACGGCATCACCCACTGCAAATTCCGTCACGCCGCTACCCACAGCAGTGACCACGCCGGCACCGTCAGCCATGGGGATGCGCGACTCGGTCGGTCCCCACATGCCGCTGACCACGGCAAAATCGTGATAGTTGAGCGAGTTGGCGTGCAACCGAACGGTAATCTCGCCAGACTTGGGTGCGGCAGCCTCGCAGGTGCCGACTTGAACCTTGTCGTAACCACCGCCCGCCTGGACATAAATAGCCTTGCTGGTCATGCGAACCTCCTGGTTGGATCGGGTAAATAGCTGACCAGTCTTTGCCTCGACTTGGCACCGGTCAAGCGCCAGCGCTTGCGAAATATCCAGACAAACAACAATAATGCGACTAATTATCAATTACTGCGCTGGTTGTCGTTCATGCCCGCTCCCGATCATGCTGCTCTGCATACGCTCTACAGCGAACACCACGGTTGGCTGAAAAGCTGGCTACGCGCCCGCCTGGGCAACGCCAGCGATGCCGCTGACCTGGCCCAGGACACCTTTATCCGGGTGTTGACCGCGCGCAATGCCCAGACCATTCGCGAGCCGCGCAGCTATCTGGGCGCCATCGCCAATGCACTGATGATCGACAAATTCCGCCGCAAGGCACTGGAGCAGGCTTATCTTGCCGAACTGGCAAGCCGCCCGGAACGGATGGCCGATTCACCGGAAAAACGCTTGCTGATCCTCGAAACCCTGGTGGCTGTCGACACCCTGCTCGACGGATTGGGTGAGCGCACCCGCCGCATCTTCCTCGCGGTGCAACTGGAGGGCCTGAGCTACGTCGCCACCGCTGAGCGACTGGGGGTGTCGGTCACCACGGTGAAAAAGCACCTGATCCGTGCCATGACCCATTGCCTGCTGCTGACGGACGACTGAATGGCTCAAGCTCTGGATTACCGTACCCTCGAAGCCGCTGCGACCTGGTATGTCCAGCTCAACGCGGCGCAGCCCAGTGACGCCCAGCTGCAAGCCTGGCAGGACTGGCTGGGCAAAAGCCAGGCGCATGCCCAGGCCTGGGCCCGGGTAGAAAAGCTGCAACGCCAATTTGGCAGCCTGCCGGCCGATGTCGCCCTGCCGACCCTGGCCGGCGTCCGTGCGCGCCGTCGTGCAGTGGTAAAGACCCTGGCCATGCTCCTGGCCGTCGGTGCCACCGGCTGGAGCGTGCACGAGAGCACCCCGGCGCTGGCACTGATGGCCGAACTGCGCACTGGCAAGGGGCAACGGCGCCAGGTCAGGCTCAGCGATGGCAGCCAGCTTGAACTCAATTCCGACAGCGCCGTAGATATTCACTTTGATGGCCAGCAGCGCCAGTTACGCCTGTACCGCGGCGAGATCATGGTGCAGACCGCCAGCGACCCCGCGGCCCGGCCCTTCGAAGTGCAGACCGCCGAGGGCCGCGTGCGCGCCCTGGGTACGCGCTTCAGTGTGCGCAGCGACGACGGCCAGAGCCGGGTCAGCGTGTTGCAGCACGCGGTGGAGATCCGTCCTGTGGATAACCCGCTGCTGATGCTGCGTCTGGACGTCGGGCAATCGGTCAGCTTCGACCACCGGCAGATCGGCAGCGCCTATAGCGCAGCACCCGGCACTGGCGCCTGGACCCAAGGGATGTTGACCGTGATCGAATGGCGCCTGGCCGACTTTGTCAGCGAACTGCGCCGCTATCGCCCGGGCGTGCTGCGCTGTGCCGAAGGCATTGCCGATTTGCGCCTGTCCGGTGCCTTTCGCATCGACGATACCGACACCATTCTGGAAAACCTCAGCGCCTCGTTGCCGGTCAAGGTGCGCTACCTGACCCGCTACTGGGTCAGCATCGAAGCGGCCTGATCATTTCAACAAAAGGGTTGCCGATTTTCATTCTCATTCGGCTACGCAGTTAAAGCAGCAAATTCAGCTGCACCTCTGCCCAGTCAATCGAAGGAAAACCTGCATGACCCGCACTTGCCCCCGGGCACCCCGCCCTCTGGTTCGCGCCGTTCACCTGGCGTTGTTCGGCCTGACCCTGGCGCCGCTGCCGATGTTGGCATTGCTGCCGACGCAGGCCATGGCACAGAGCGCCAGCAAAAATTTTCAGATCGCTCCGGGGGCACTGGGCACCAACCTCAGTCTGTTCGCCACCCGCGCCAACATCACCCTGTCGTTCGATGCCCGCCAGACCCAGGGCCGGCAGTCGGCCGGGCTGCAGGGTGATTATTCAGTGGAAGAAGGCCTGGCGCGCCTGCTGCAGGGCAGCGGCCTGCAGGCCCAGCGCCAGAGCAACGGCGGCTATGTGCTGGTCCCGGCCGACACCCGTGGCGCGCTGGAGCTGGGGGCGACCAGTATCAACGGCCAGTTCCTCGGCGAAACCACGGAAAACACCGGTTCCTACACCACCGCCGCCTCCCGGGCCGCAACCAAGCTACCACTGTCGATTCGCGAAACGCCGCAATCGATCACCGTTGTCACTCGCCAGTTGATGGATGACCAGGGCGCCCAGAGCATCTCCGATGTGTTGCGCAATACCCCCGGTGTATCGGCGCAGACTTACGACAGCGACCGCACCGAATTTTCCAGCCGCGGCCTGGTCATCACCAACTACCAGTACGACGGTGTGAACACCATTTACGACGGGGTCTACGGCGAAGGCACCGCCCACGTCGACATGGCCATCTATGACCGGGTCGAAGTGCTCAAGGGCGCGACCGGTCTGATGACCGGCTCCGGCGATCCTTCCGCGACGGTGAACCTGATCCGCAAGAAACCCACCGCACAGTTCCAGGCCTCGCTGACCGGCAGTGCCGGCAGCTGGGACAACTATCGCGGCGAAGGCGATGTTTCCGGGCCGTTGAACAGCAGCGGCACCCTGCGCGGCCGCTTTGTCGGCGCGCAACAGGACAAGAAGGGCTATCAGGATCACTACCAGCAGAAGAAAGAGGTGTACTACGGCATTCTCGAAGCCGACATCACCCCCGACACCCTGCTGACGGTCGGCATCGACCAGCAGAACACCACCCCGCGCGGTACCTCCTGGACCGGCAACCCGGTGTATTTTACCGACGGCGGCCGTACGGATTTCTCCCGTTCATTCAACCCGGGTGCTGACTGGAGCCGTCGCGACTTCCAGAACCGCACCTATTTCGCCTCCCTGGAACAGGCACTGGCCAACGACTGGTCACTCAAGTTCAGCGTCAACCAGTTGCAAAGCGACCACGACACCCGCCTGGCGTCGGCCAGTGGCGGCTCACCGGACCGCGACGGCAACGGCATGTTCTTCTTCTGGGGGCGCTGGGAAGGTCATCGGGTACAGAACACTGCCGACCTGAACCTCTCCGGACCTTTCAGCCTGTTCGGCCGTCAACATGATCTGGTTGTCGGCTACAACACCTCATTCTCGCGCCAGACCGGCAGCACCTGGGACACCACCAAAAGCGGCGAAACCGGTATGGTGCCGGGCAGTATTTTCGATTGGGAAGGCCACATCGGCGTGCCGGACTTCCCGAAAAACGGCAAGTACGAACAGAAGAAGAGCCAGAACGGCGCCTACATCGCTACCCGCCTGCGCCCCACCGACGACCTGTCGGTGATCCTCGGTACCCGTGTCAGCACCTTCAAGTACCACGATAACTATGACTACGACGGTCTGAACCCGGATGTCTTCGCCGACAACTCCGCCAGCTACAAACAGCATGGCGTGGTCACGCCTTATGCCGGCGTTGTATATGACCTGAACGACACCTACTCGGTGTACACCAGCTACACCTCGATCTACCAGCCGCAGAGCAACAAGGACATCAACGGCGTCACTCTCGACCCGGTTGAAGGCGACAGCTACGAAGCCGGTCTGAAGGCGGCCTACTTCGACGGCAGGCTCAATGCCAGCCTGGCCGTCTTCCGCATCGAGCAGGACAACGTCGCCGAGTCGATCGGCACCAACCCGGTCACCAACGAAGGCATCTACAAGGCCACCAGCGGTGCGACCACCAAGGGCCTGGAACTGGAAATCGCCGGCGAACTGCAGGAAGGCTGGAACCTCTCGGCCGGCTACACCTATGCGCGCACTCGCGATGCCGACGAGCAGCGCATGTACGGCTTCCCGATGAGCACCAGCAAACCTGAGCACCTGGTGCGTGTGTTCACCACCTACCGCCTGCCGGGGATGCTGGACAAGGTCACGGTCGGTGGTGGAGTGAACTGGCAGAGCGCGTTCTACGGCAAGATCTACAGCGGTGCGGTGAACGACTACACCTACATCAAGCAAGGTGGCTATACCCTGGTCGACCTGATGAGCCGCTACCAGTATGACGAGCACCTGAGCTTCACGGTCAACGCCAACAACGTGTTCGACAAACGCTACCTGAGCGGGCTGGGCAACTTCGACACCACCTACTATGGTGAGCCGCGCAATGTGATGCTGACCACGCGCTGGGACTTTTGAGTCTTCATCGCGGGGCAAGCCCGCTCCCACTGGCAACAGATAACCTG